>JBJELA010000030.1:0-17559 GCA_051878915.1 Candidatus Weimeria sp. | reverse complement strand
TGGTCGCGATGGCAGCCGGATCGTCAACGGACTTCTGCCATGGCTCGGTAGGATGCAGAAAGCCGTAGTTCAGGGCAGGCTGACACTTGAAAAAATTAACGACATATGAGCCGGATCTCTCGGCCTCGCCGGCGATGAAATTGTAATCGCCGCTGTGCATGCCCTCGAAGCAGAAATCGGTCCACGGATAACGGTCTGAGAATTCGTTTCTCTCCTGTCTGCAGCTCTGCCTGAACCACTCGTGCTCCTCAGAGGTGTGTCCGGGAACAAGATCAAAAAATACATGCATGCCGCGCTTATGAGCCTCCTCAAAAAGCCTGAAGGCATCCTCATTTGTGCCGTAACGCGGGGCAATCTTCTTATAGTCGCGCACATCGTAGCCGGCATCCTTGAATGGGGAATCAAAGCATGGATTAAGCCACAGGGCATTGCAGCCTAAATCTTTGATATAGTCAAGCTTTTCGATGATACCATTCATATCACCGATACCGTCACCGTTCGTATCGTTGAACGACTGCGGGTAGATTTCATAAAATACAGTGTCATTTAACCACTTTGGCATATTTTTACCTCCAGAAAAAAATATGAAATAAAATACTATACAGTAAAAGCCATTAAGCCATCATATCTCCGCGACTACTACCTGATATCCGTCGAGGGAGACTGAATCGCTGTCATAACTGACAGATCCGGTATTTGTCAGCAGAACCTTTCTGACAGGAGCCGGAAGAGGACAGGTCATTCCTTCGTTCTGATAGTTCGCTATCACGAGGACGGTCCTTCCGCCAATGCTTCGCGTATAGGAGAAGCAGTTGTGCGTATCCGGCAGATATGGGGAGAAATCTCCATAAACAAAAATCCCGGAATATTCAGGGCTCTTTCTCAGTTTTATCAGCTTCCTGTAGAAGTTAAAGACAGAGTCCGGATCGGACTTTTCAGCTGCCAGATTTATCTCAGTGTAATTCGGGTTCGGCGCAAGCCACGGCTTTCCGGTGGAAAAGCCGGCGTTTTTCTCACTGCTCCACTGAAACGGAGTGCGCGCGTTGTCACGGCCGTACTTCTCGATCAGATGAAGCGCGTCGGACGCCGGAACGCCATCCGCGACAGCTACCTTGTAAGCGTCGATCGAGGAAATATCGTCGACCTGGTCGATGGAAGAGAGCTTTTCATTTTCCATGCCAAGCTCCTGTCCCTGGTAGATCCACGGCAGTCCTTTCGTGAGAAAATAAAGCGCGGCCAGCATTTTCTTGCTGACAGGTGACTGGTCACCCTCAGGAATGTAGCGCGAAACGCCGCGGGGCTCATCATGATTTTCAATCAGGTTCGAGACAAAGCCGATGTCATCGTACTCCTTCTGTCCCTTGAATACGCAGCTTCTGTAATCGTCGGGCGTCACGTCCTTAAAGTACTGCCAGCCTCTTTCGTCCTGCCCGAAAACCGTCGGAGTGAAGTCAAACATACTGGAAAAATAACCGTTGTCGCCGATAAAATCCTTTATCTCGTCATCTCTTAAGTTGAAGACCTCACCAACGGTAAAGGCGTTGTGAGGAGCAAAGCAGCGGTCCCTGAGCTCGCCCAGGAATTCTCCGATACCTCTGGCGTCCTCGAGCTGCCTTGTGCCTCTGACTAATCCGTCATCCCTGTCAGGCGGATAACTGACGAACGGTCCTTTTTTGATATTGATGATCGCGTCGAGGCGGAAACCGTCGATGCCTTTGTCCAGCCACCAGTTGACCATGCTGTAGATGTCCTCGCGCATCTGCGGGTTCTCCCAGTTCAGGTCAGGCTGCTTCTTGTGAAACATATGCAGGTAATAGTAGTCGTCGTGCCCCGGGAGCTTCTCCCAGACAGAACCGCCGAAGTAGGACCTCCAGTTGCAGAGAGTCTTCGGATCATCGGTTTTTTCGATGTAAAAATATCTGCCGTATTTTCCCTCGGGATCCTCACATGCCTTTCTGAACCACTCGTGCTCGTCAGAGCAGTGGTTTACGACGAGATCCATAATGATGTATTGTCCTCTTTTATGGACTTCAGAAATCAGCTGGTCAAGGTCGTCCATCGTGCCGAAACGCGGATCGATGGCGTAGTAATCAGCTATATCATAGCCCTCGTCCGCGAGCGGGGATACATAGATAGGTGAGAGCCAGATGATATCGACGCCAAGCTCCTTCAGGTAGTCGAGCTTCCTTATGATGCCCTGCAGATCTCCAATGCCGTCACCGTTTGAATCATAAAAACTCTTTGGATAAATCTGGTACGCTGTTTTGCCGTGCCACCATTTTTTCTCCATGAAAAAATACCTGTCCTTTCAAGTTTATGGATAGTTACTGTTCACGGCTCCTCCCCTGAACCACAATGTAATTATATCGCCACGGATACGCCGTGTCTTGAACAAAGTTTCCAAAAATATATGACAAAATTTTCAGGACAGGATCCGTACTGGTAAAATACAGTACTTGCAATATTTATTTTGTGGAAGTATATTTATTAAAAATGTGAACTTAAGACACGTGATTTCAGTAAAGGCAGGCAACAGTATGATAACGATTAAAGAAATCGCTTCAGCACTAGGGGTGAGCACGACAACGGTTTCAAATGTTATACACGGAAAGACGAGGGAGGTCTCCCCGCAGACAGTACAGAAGGTAAAGGATTATCTGCGCGAGGTACACTACGTGCCGAATATCAACGCGAGGAACCTGGCGCAGAACCGCTCAAAGATAATTGGCGTAGTCCTGATGCTCTACGCCTATAACGATGTGAATATCTTCAAGGATCCGTTTGTATCTGAGCTTATCGGCGCTCTCGAAAGCTCGATCTCTGATGCGGGGTATTTTATGATGCTCTATATATCAGACGACGCGGACCAGGTCATCAACTACATCTCAACATGGAATGTCGACGGGATCGTGCTCTTTGCCATAAATGATGAGGCAGGCCTTAAGGTCAGCCGCCACTATAAGAAACCGATAGTTTTCATAGACAGCTATGTGGAAAATGAACGCAAGAGAAGGAACGCAAAGGCACCGTTTGTAAATATCGCCATAAACGACGAGGAGGCTGTGTACGAGGCGGTGCGGTACCTGGTTTCGCGCGGCCATAAGAAAATAGCCTTCCTTTCGAGAAATATGATGGGGACGGATAAGCTCAGATACAAGGGATATCTGCGGGCGATGGAGGACGAGGGGCTTAAGGCCGGCGATAACGACGCTATCGTAGCCCGCTCAAATGACTATGATGAGAGCGGCGCTGTATATGACGGGCTGGTTGATCAGGTATCCCGTTATACAGCTGTATTCTGCTGTTCCGATACCTCGGCTGTCCATCTGATAAATGCTCTGGAGAAAAAGGGGATCAGTGTTCCTGGAGACGTATCAGTCATAGGCTTTGATGACAATGCCGCTGCCGCGCTGTCGCGGCCCGCGCTTACAACAGTCCGCCAGGATATAGGACTGAAGGGAAAAAAGGCGGTTGAAAGCCTTCTGTCCATGATTGATGGAACCGTTCCCACAACGCAGAATATAGTATTGTACACTCAGCTTATCGAACGTGATTCTGTCAGGGATATCTGAGCTTTTTTCAATGTATCGAACCGGTTTTTTGGTAAATCTTCACAAAAAACCGGTTATTTTTTTGTAAATTTTTCACAAAATTATCATTTTCTGGCAAAATAAGCTTGCAATTTGTCCCCAATAGTGTCATTATACTTACATACTTAAACGCAAAAGTAAAGCGTTTCCAATCAATTCAGTTGTTACTTTTGCGAAAAAAACAAGAACTTTTTCTTCATAGCAAAGATTAGAAGGAGGATTTTTCATGAAGAAACGTATTTTAGCAATCATTCTTACCAGTGCAATGGCAGTCAGCCTTGCAGCCTGCGGAAGCAGCTCAAGCTCATCAAGCTCAAGCTCAGGCAGCTCATCAGGAAGCGCCAAGTCAAGCGGAACGACACTTCGTCTTGTAAACGGAAAGATCGAGGTTGACTCACAGCTTAAGGAACTCGCCAAGAAGTACAAGGAGGAGACAGGCGTTACAGTCGAGATCGAGTCATTAGGCGGCGGCGTTGATATCCAGGGTACTCTGAAGGGTTATTACCAGGCTGACAACATGCCGGACATCTTCGTTTGCGATGGTTCTTCAGACTTCGCTAACTGGACCGGAAAAGTCGCAGACTTAAGCGATTCAAAGTGGGTATCAGATACAGAATCTGCTTATACAGATGATGACGGAAAGGTTATCGGATTCCCTTACACCACAGAGGCTATCGGACTTGCTTACAACGCAGATATCCTTGACAAGGCAGGAATCGATCCTTCATCGATCACAGGACCTGAATCCATGAAGAAGGCATTCGAGACACTCGATTCTAAGAAGGATGAGCTCGGACTTACAGCAGTAGTTGGTTACTGCGCAGAGGCTACAAACCTTTACTGGTCAACAGGTAACCACCTCTTCGGCGTATATGAGGATGAGGGCCTTAAGCGTGACGACACCACATACTTCGATATGCTCAACAAGGACGGCAGCATCGACACAGACCGTTTCAACGATTACGCTCAGATGATCGCACTGTTCAACAAGTATTCAGATCCGGATCTTCTTGTATCAGGTACATATGATCAGCAGATCCAGAACTTCGCAGCCGGCAAGTACGCATTCGTTACACAGGGTTCATGGATCGGCGCTACTATGACAAGCGACGACAAGGAGCAGTATGACGCAGCAGGCGACTTCAAGGTTGGTATGATCCCATACGCATTCGAAGAGGGACAGGATACTATCCTTACAAGCTCTCCATCATGGTGGGCAGTATATCAGAACGATAACACAGACGCAGCAAAGGCATTCCTTGAGTGGTGCGCAGGCGATGAGGGACAGAAGATCCTCGTTGAGAAGGCTGGATTCGTATCTCCATTCAAGTCATGCAACTACGTAGCATCTGATCCGTTTGCTCAGTGCATTTCAGATTACACAAAGGCAGACAAGACTTCAGCTTGGCACTGGCTCGGCAACAAGGAAGGTCTTGCACAGAACGCTTTAGGTGTTGTATATCAGGATTTCGCATCCGGCAACATCAAGGATACAGCAACCTTCACGAAGACCATCGAGCAGGTTACAAAGCAGTATTACGCATCATAACTATCTGATGGAATAAAATCAGAAACCTTACGCGGGCGGCGGCTTATAGCCGCTGCCCGTTTCCTTTTCAGGAGGAAATACTTATGAAAGATAAATCGATTGGACAGAAAGCTTTATCGATAGCCATAATGGTAGCTTCACTGCTGCTTCTGGTATTATCCCTTGTCCTTGACGCGTCAGGTTCCCAGTTTGCGGGAAGGGGACCGATGCTCGTGATAGGAATCATAGCTTTCCTGTTTGGACTCTACAAATTCCCAACACCGCAGCACCACAGAGCAATAGTTTATATTATTTTTCTGTTTCCGCTCTTATTTACATTCTTTGTAACTGTAATTATCCCTCTGGTCCTTGGTATCGGATATTCATTCACAGACTGGACCGGAGTTTCGATCACAAAGAATGTTGGATTTGCAAATTACTCTACAATGTTCCATGATCCGGCATTCATTTACTCGATACTTATCACGTTTATTTTCGTGGTACTGAATGTCGTACTGATCAACCTTGTAGGTTTCCTGCTCGCGCTTCTCTGCACCTCTTCGATCAGAGGCACAGGATTTTTCAGAGCAGCGTACTTCCTTCCGAACCTTATCGGAGGAATCGTACTTGGTTATATATGGCAGTTCGTTTTCAGCAACGTTCTGACGAAGCTTACAAATACTTCGGCATCAGTCCTCTCACAGTCACGTTCAGCCATGATCGCCATCGTGGTCGTATATATCTGGCAGTACGGCGGCTACATCATGCTGATCTATATCACAGGACTCACCCAGATCCCGAATGATGTACTTGAGGCAGCAGCAATCGACGGAGCCAATTCTGTACAGACTCTCTTCAGGATAAAGATCCCGATGATCGCTTCAACAGTTACTATCTGTACCTTCCTGACACTGACATCAGCGTTCAAGCAGTTCGATGTGAACATGTCCCTCACCAATGGTGCCGGATCGGTATCGAACTTCATGGGAAGCTACCTGTCGAACGGAACCCAGATGCTCGCCCTGAACATCTACAATACCGCTATAGCAAAGAACAACTACGCGGTAGCTCAGGCAAAGGCCGTTCTGTTCTTTATCATCCTCGCCATAGTATCTCTTATCCAGGTACGTGTATCGAATAAGAAGGAGGTCGAGCTCTAATGAAAGTTCAAAAGAAGTCAAAGGTCGTAGTCCTTACGATCGTAGGTATTATTCTCGCAGTATATATACTGTTTCCATTCTACCTCGTAGTGATGAACTCGTTCAAAAAACAGACTGATATCGTAGCGAACCCGATCTCGACTATCGGCGCTTCGTTCTCACAGTTCGTCACGAATGTGTCAGCAGTAGCAAATAACTCGAACTTCAACTTCTGGTCGGCACTTGCTACATCAGCTATCATCACGGTAGTATCACTGTTCCTGCTCGCTATCTTCGGAGCTATGGCTGCATGGGTAATCAGCAGAAACAACAGGAAAAAATGGGCAACAGCCATCTACATGATCTTCATCGCGTCGATGATCATCCCGTTCCAGGTAGTCATGCTCCCGCTTATTTCTACCTTCCGTGATGTAGGAAAATTCATCGGAATCTCAATGCTTCAGTCGATCCCTGGCGCAGTTTTCGCTTACTGTGGATTCGGCGGAGCCATGACAGTGTTCATCCTTACAGGATTTATCAAGGGTGTGCCTTATGACCTTGAGGAAGCTGCGTCAATCGATGGCTCTTCACCTGAAGGAACATTCTTCCGTATTATTTTTCCACTGCTCACACCGGTTATCACTACAGTAACGATCCTCAATGGTATGTGGATCTGGAACGACTACCTCCTTCCGTCCCTTATGCTTGGACAGAATGGAAAAGTAAAGACTCTTCCTGTTGCCGTACAGGCCTTCGTTGGTTCTTACGTAAAGCAGTGGGATCTGATTCTTACAGCAGCGCTGCTTGCTATTTTACCTATGATAATTGTATTCCTTTTTGCACAGAAACAAATCATGCATGGTATGGTAGAAGGTGCTGTAAAGGGTTAAAATATTCCCTATGAAGAATATATTTGATATCGATGGTCCTTTTATGAGAGCTATGAGAGACCTGATGTATCTCGTAGTATTAAACCTCCTGACGCTGCTCTGCTGTCTGCCTGTGGTAACCAGCGGAGCAGCCCTTGCGGCTATGCATTACGTGATGATGCAGATGGTCGAAGGCACAGAGGGACACATAGCAAAGACTTATTTTAAACAGTTCAAGGCAAATCTGAAGAACGCCACACCGATCGCGCTGATATACATAGCAGCCGCTGTGCTTTTATTTTTCGAATTCAGGGCAGCAAACCAGGCTGGCTCGAACGCGAAGGTGATAATAGTCTGTATCTATGCGCTCATTTTTATACTTCTCTCGCTCTTTGTCTGGGTATTCCCGCTGACAGCGAAGTTCGTCTACAGCACCTCAGGCGCTTTTCACAACGCGCTCTATCTGGCGGTTTCAAAACTCCCGAGAACCATCGCAATGGACGCTATAACAGTTATTGTCCCGATGCTTTTGATCAATGTACCACAATTGTGGCCATTAGCTGTTTTTATCGGGATTTCACTTCCATCCTATCTGTGTGTCCTGATTTATTTTCCTGTTTTTAAGAAGATCATCATGGAAAAGGAAGAGGATGAACAGGAGGAAAATTAAGGAGTATATATGAGAAAAAGCGGCATTCTGCTGCCTGTCTTTTCCCTGCCCGGGAAGTATGGCATCGGCTGCTTCTCAAAAGAGGCATACCGTTTCATTGATTTTCTGAAAAAATCAGGTCAGTCCTGCTGGCAGATTCTGCCCTTAGGTCCGACGAGCTACGGAGATTCACCCTACCAGTCATTTTCGACGTTTGCCGGCAATCCGTACTTTATTGATCTGGAAAAAATAATAAGTGACGGCCTGCTTTCTAAAGACGAATGTGACAAAGCAGACCTTTGTATAAAGCCTGATGATATAGATTATGGTCTGCTCTATCAGAATCGTTTTTCTCTTCTGAGAAAAGCCGCTTCCCGCAGCCACTTTGACGAGACAAAAGAGTATCAGGACTTTTATGAAAAGAACAGCTTCTGGCTCGATGACTACTCGCTTTTCATGGCGATAAAGGATTTCTACAAGGGAAAACCGCTGTGGGAGTGGGAGAAGAAGATTTCTCTTCATGATGAAAAAGCAGTAACAGAGTGGAGAGACAAGCTCACTTCAGATATACGTTTCTACAGCTTTCTACAGTTTGAATTCTACAGTGAATGGAGCGCGCTGAAGGCCTACGCGCACGAGTCCGGCATAGAGATCATAGGAGACATTCCTATCTACGTCTCTGCCGACAGCGCGGATTTCTGGGCACATCGCGAGCTTTTCCAGCTTGATGATTCTGGTGAGATCGACCGTGTAGCCGGATGTCCTCCTGACGGCTTCTCGGCCGACGGCCAGTTCTGGGGCAACCCGCTCTACCGCTGGGAATACCACAGGGAAACTGATTTCAGGTGGTGGCGGAAGCGCATAGACAAGTGCCTCGAGCTCTATGATGTATTAAGGATCGACCATTTCCGCGGCTTTGACGAGTATTTTTCAATCCCTGCAAAGGATGAAAACGCAAGGAACGGCAAATGGGTAAAGGGACCGGGTATCGCGCTTTTTGACGCGATAAAAAAGGACCACCCGGACGCGAGGATCATAGCTGAGGACCTAGGCTATGTGACGGATTCAGTCAGAAAGCTGGTACGTGACACCGGCTTTCCGAATATGAAGGTCTTAGAGTTCGCGTTTGACTCACGTGATTCGTCCGGAGCGAATGACTACCTTCCTTATAATTTTAACAACAACTGTGTCGTATATACCGGCACTCACGATAATGAAACCCTCCGTGGATGGTTTGACGACATTCTGCCTGAGGAACAGCAGCTCGCAAAGGATTTCCTGGATGTGCGCACTGATGATCCGCTCGAGGTCGTCGATAAAATGATCATTATGGCGCAGTCCTCTGTGGCGGATCTCTGTGTGATCCCGCTTCAGGATTACCTCGGACTCGACAACAGCGCAAGGATCAACAGACCGTCGACACTCGGATGCAACTGGAGGTGGAGAGTAAAGAAGGATCAGCTGGATGATGATCTGTCTGCGAAAATCTATAAAATGACCAGGCTCTATGGGCGGTTGCAGTAATAGATAGAAAAGGACCAAATGGTGACGATAAAGGAGATTGCAAAAGAGACCGGATACGGTATCAGCACCGTCTCCCGTGTCTTGAACAACAGCGGCTCGGTGTCAGAAAAGACACGGCGGGAGATAAACGCTGTCATAGAAAAATATCACTTCACCCCGAATGTGAACGCGAAGCACCTGAAGATGCAGGTGAAGTTCGGCATTGCCGTGATAGTGAAGGGTATCGAAAATATGCTTTTTCTGGAGCTGACTGAGGCTATTCAGAAAAAGGTCCGCGACAATGGCTACGAATGTCTTACCTATTATATCGATGAGGATGGCGACGAGATAGCCGAGGCAAGGAAGATTCAGGTGGAGCGCAGGCCCTACGGTTTTATTTTTCTTGGAGCGGACGCGAATGTCAATCACCGCCGCCTTGAGATCAAGGACCTGAACGCGCCCTGCGTTCTGATCACTGACAACTCTGTAAACTATGGGATCGGAAACCTCTCGAGCATAGGAATCGATGATTCGCTCGCGGCAGTGAACGTGATCGAATACCTGCACAGACGCGGCCATACAAAGATTGGCATAATAGGCGGAAATCCTGAAAAATCAAATCCGTCAAGAATGCGTCTTGAGGGCTGTGAGCTCGCGTTCATCAAATATGGCATTGATTTTGACATAAAAAAGCAGTACAGCGCGTCACGCTTCTCGCTGGAAGGCGGATACAGGGGCGCAGAGGAGCTGCTGAAGAAATTTCCTGAGGTGACCGCAATCTTCGCGATGTCTGATATCATGGCGATCGGCGCCATGCGCGCCATCTACAATTCCGGCCGCAAGATCCCGGCCGATGTCTCGATAATCGGTTTTGATGGAATCGAGCTTGCCCGATATGTCCATCCGCGGCTTACGACGGTCCGCCAGAATGTAGAGAAAATGGCGCAGCGCGGCACTGAGATCATGCTCGAATGCATTAAAAAGCCTACCGAGGAGATCCACGAGGTCGTCTCATATTCGCTGATTGAGGGATCGAGCGTCGCGGATATAACTGAATGAAGATTACACTTTGTGTTACTATTCACGGCCTCCCCAATCAGACCGCAGACCAACCGCGCTTACGCGCGTTTGCCGCATCTTCGATGCTAAAAGTCTGCGGTTGTTGGGGAGGTTCCTGCTTCACAGGCACGCTTCTGTGGGTGTTCAACCGTCCGCACAAGTGCGTCCGTCGTGAACTCCCACAGAAGCATACCGTGAATAGTAACCACTTTGTGACAGGTAGAGGCCTGAGTTTGTGCAATCTGCACAAATTCGGGCCTCTATTTTTGTGAACTATTCCTGACGGATTTTGATTGAATTTCACCGAAAATGGTGATATGATTTGAATTGTCCTGAAGGATTATGAAAGAAACTGAAAGGGGACTGAAAAACCCTTTAGAAATTGGAGGCAGGTATGCTGACAGAAGAGAGGTTTGCGCGGATCATATCTGCGGTGGACACTAAGGGTTCAGTTACTGTCGCGGAACTCATAAAACTCCTTGGAGCCAGCGAATCAACGGTCAGACGTGACCTGGACGAGCTCGACAGCGAAGGCAGGATATCGCGGGTTCGGGGCGGAGCCATTTCAAAGACGAAGGGACTTACGACCAGAGACGATGAGGTCTCTAAGAGAAAGGGCCTGAAACGCAGGGAAAAGGAGACGATCGGGAGCTACGCGGCATCACTTATAGAACCGGGCGACTTTGTATATATAGACGCGGGGACGACGACGGAGCAGATGCTCGGATACATCACAGAGCACGACGCGACCTACGTGACAAACGCGATAAGGCACGCAGTGCGGCTGGCGAATGACGGCTTCCAGGTCTACATACTCGGCGGCGAGTTCAAGCTCACGACCGAGGCCATCGTCGGAGAGGAGGCCATAGGCTCCCTGAAGAAGTACAACTTTACGAAGGGCTTCTTCGGAGCGAACGGCATCACAAAGGCCGAAGGCTTTACGACGCCGGAGCTTAAGGAAGCGATGGTAAAGCGGCAGGCGTTCCAGTCCAGCAAAGAGAGATACGTGCTCGCTGATGATTCCAAATTTGGAAAAATATCCGCGATCAGGTTCGGAGACTTCGACGCCGCGACGATCATCACGGACCGCGTCACAAAGCGTGGCTACAGGGACTTAAAGAACATCAGAGAAGTTTCACCCAGGTAACCGCCGGAGAGAAAAGACAAGACAGTAACCCGCAGAGGCAACAGGCATGAAAAATATTAAGGAGGTATCGATCAGATGATTATGACAGTCACGTTCAATCCATCACTCGACTACATTGTCAGTGTGGACGACTTCAGACTGGGACTTGTGAACAGGACGTCAAAGGAGCTGTTGCTCCCGGGCGGCAAGGGACTTAATGTATCGATGGTCCTGAAGAATCTCGGGACAGACAGTACAGCAGTCGGATTTATCGCAGGCTTTACAGGCAAAGCGCTTAAGGGCCTGATGGCGGAAAAGGGAGTACAGACGGACTTCATAGAGGTAAAGGAAGGAATCTCCCGAATCAATGTCAAAATCCGAAGCAACGAGGAGTCCGAGATCAACGGCATGGGACCTGCCATTTCTAAGGAGAACATCGACGAGCTCTACAAAAAGCTCGACCAGCTGAAGAGCGGCGATTTCCTGGTACTTGCAGGCAGCATTCCTGCTGTTATGCCGGAGACGATGTACATGGACATCATGAAGTACCTGGAGGGCAGAGGAGTTCACATCGTAGTCGACGCGACAAGGGACCTCTTAAAGGACGTGCTTCCTTATCACCCGTTCCTGATAAAGCCGAACAATCACGAGCTCGGCGAGATCTTCGGAGTAGAGCTTAATACTAAGGACGAGGTCATCCCGTACGCGAAGAAGATGCAGGAGATGGGAGCCGTGAACGTTCTTATTTCCATGGCAGGCGAGGGAGCTCTCCTCGTTTCGGAAAACGGAGACGTCATCTCCTCGAATCCTCCGAAGGGAAAGGTAAAGAATTCAGTCGGCGCCGGTGATTCGATGGTAGCTGGATTTTTACAGGGATACATCACCAGTGGAGATTACGAGAAAGCCTTCTACATGGGACTCTGCACAGGTAGCGCGTCGGCGTTTTCAGATTATCTGGCGACAAAGGAGGAGGTAAAGGCGCTTCTCGACCAGCTCGGAAAGGGCGGCATACTTTAACATAATCAGAAAGTAAAAGCAAAAATATAACAAACCCACAATACATTCAAACAAAGGAGACAAAATATGAGGGTCAGGGATCTGCTTTCAAAGGACAGCATTGAGCTGAATGGAAAGGCCTCGGGCAAATCAGACGTCATTAAACAGATGGTTGCCCTGATGGTAAAACAGGGGAATATCCAGGATCGTGAAGCTTACGAGAAGGGTGTATTCGCCAGAGAAGAGGAGTCGACTACAGGAATCGGCGACGGGATCGCTATTCCACACTGCAAGTCAGACGCGGTAAAGAAGCCGGGACTTGCGGCAATGGTACTTCCGGACGGAGTAGAGTACGACGCGCTCGACGGGCAGCCGGTACATATCATTTTTCTTATCGCAGCACCGAACACAGAGGATAACGTTCATCTCGAGGTGCTTGCGAGACTTTCAGAGCTTCTGATGGATCCTGACTTTGTAACCTCACTTGAGAACGCAAAGTCAAAGGACGAGTTCCTTTCGATCATCGACAAGGCTGAGAGCGGAAGGGTCGAGCAGGAGGCTGCAAAGGCAGAGGCCGCAAAGACAGAGACGGGCTACGAGGTTCTCGCGGTTACGAGCTGCCCGAACGGAGTCGCTCATACATATATGGCAGCTGAGGCCATCGAGAAGGCCGGCGAAAAGCTCGGCGTCAAGGTAAAGGTCGAGACACGCGGCTCTGGCGGAACAAAGAACCTCATCACAGACGAGGAGATCGCGAACGCTAAGGGAATCGTGATCGCGGCAGACGCGAAGGTTCCTATCGACAGATTCGATGGAAAGCCGCTTATCCAGACAAGAGTTGCCGAGGGCATCTCAAAGCCGGAAGAGCTGGTACAGAAGGCAGTAAAGGGAGACGCTCCGATCTACCACGCTGCAGCAGGCGCAAAGAAGTCATCTTCAGATGATGGAAATGACAGCGTAGGCCACAAGATCTACACCAGCCTTATGGCAGGCGTTTCAGCAATGCTTCCGTTCGTTATCGGAGGCGGAATTCTTACAGCAATCGCCTTCCTTATTGATACGATCTTAGGATACGGCGCTACAGGCGGCTCCAACTTCGGTTCGATGGTTCCGCTCTCAGCACTTTTCAAATACGTCGGCGGACTTGCGATGGGACTTATGGTTCCGGTACTCGCGGGATTTATCGCTTACTCTATAGCTGATAAACCGGGACTTGCAGTAGGTTTCCTCGGCGGACTCCTCGCATCAAACGGAAACGCTGTAGCAGCCAAATTCGCGAAGATCTGGCCGGACCAGATGGGCGGATTCCAGAAGTTCATCGATAACTTCGCGTTCACTCAGGGCGGAAACACGGTTTCCGGATTCCTCGGAGGTATCGCTGTAGGTTTCCTCGCAGGCTACATCGTACTCTGGCTCGAGAGAAAGACTGAGAATCTTCCGAAGGCAGTACAGGGCATCAGATCGATGCTTATCTACCCGGTAGTCGGCATGTTCCTTGTGATGGTCATCATGTGCTTCATCTTCAACCCGATCATCGGACTCATCAACACCGGACTTTCAGCAATGCTCACAGCACTTGGCAACTCAGGACTTGTATGGCTCTTAGGCCTTATCCTCGCCGGAATGATGGCTATCGATATGGGCGGCCCTATCAACAAGGCAGCATACGTATTCGGTACCTTCATGCTGACAACAGCTTCTGAGTACTTATCTCAGGGAGCTACACAGTCTGATCCGAAGGTTCAGCTCTGCTACATCTCAATGGCAGCAGTTATGATCGGTGGTATGTGCCCGCCAGTTGGAATCGCTATCGCTTCGAAGCTCTTCCCTAAGAAATTCAACGCAACCGAGAAAGAGGGCTTCTGGTCGAACATCGTCATGGGCGCAAGCTTCATCACAGAGGCTGCAATCCCGTTCGCAGCAGCAGATCCGGTACACGTAATCCCGGCTACATTCTGCGGCTCAGCAGTTGCAGGACTTCTCTCAGCACTTTTCGGATGCACCCTTATGGCTCCTCACGGCGGAATCTTCGTATTCGCCACAGTAGGCCACTGGCCGCTCTACATCCTCGCATGGCTGATCGGCTCATTCGTAACAGCCATCCTGCTCGGAGTACTCAGAAAGGATGCGGCACAGGATTAATATCGTACTGTTCACACGAATGTCAGACTTTTAAATGCTGAAAGCCAGTGCTGCCGCGGTCGTCCGGCAGCCGGAAAAACTGTTGCAGAACACTGACTTTCTGCTATAATTAGAGACAAGAGCATTAGAAGCTATATTATAAATGGAGGAAATATCAATGAAGGAATTCAAGTACACAATTACAGATCCACAGGGAATTCATGCAAGACCAGCCGGACTTTTCGTTAAGGCAGCAGCAGCATTTCCTTGCAAGGTTACGATCTCAAAGGACGGCAAGGAAGCAGACGCGAAGAGAATCCTTGGAGTCATGAGCCTCGGCGTAAAGCAGGGCATGGAGATCACAGTTACCTGTGACGGAGACAAAGAGGATGAGGCAGCTGAAAGCCTCGAGAAGTTCCTTAAAGAGAACCTGTAAAAATGACCGACCGGACGGCAGCAGGCCGTCCGGTCTTTGCGCTCTTAAGGGGTTACTATTCACGGCTTGCTTCTGTGGGTGTTCACGGCGGACGCATTTGTGCGGACGATAGAACACCCACAGAAGCAGTGCCTGTGAAGCCTAAGTGAGGAGGTAGAAAGTGCAGAAGGAATACAGTGGAAAGCCGGTCTTTGGCGGGATCGCCATCGGACGGATTACCATATACAGAAGAAAGGACTCAGTCGTAAAGCGTCAGAAGGTAGAAGACGTCGAGGCCGAGGTTCAGAGATATCACAAGGCGTCTGACGAGGCGAAGGAGCAGCTGCAGCAGCTTCACGACAAGGCGCTGAAGGAAGTCGGTGAGGCAAACGCGGCCGTATTCGAGGTACACCAGATGATGCTTGACGACCTCGATTACCAGGAGTCAGTAGAGAATATCATCCGTACTCAGAATGTAAATGCGGAGTTTGCGGTAGCTACGACCGGCGATAATTTTTCAGAGATGTTCGCAAATATGGATGATGATTACATGCGTGGCAGAGCAGCCGACGTAAAGGACATCTCAAACCGTGTAGTAGGGATATTAAGCGGCACCGGCGCCAGCGGATTTACCGCGACAGAGCCGTCGATACTTTTAGCTGATGACCTCGCGCCGTCAGAGACAGTACAGCTGGACAAATCGCTCGTGCTTTCATTTGTTACCAGATTCGGCTCTACCAATTCACACACGGCGATCCTTGCCAGAACGATGAATATCCCGGCGCTAATAGGCGTTGATTTTTCCGAGGATGGCGTCGAGGGCCACATGGGAATCGTCGATGGCTACGCCGGACGCTTCATCATAGATCCTGACGATGAGGTGCTCGCTGAGTACAAGCAGAAAAAAGCAAAGGAAGAGGAGAAACAGCGCCTTTTACAGGAGCTCAAAGGCAAGCCGAATATCACGAAGGACGGACACGAGATCAATGTCTTCGCGAATATCGGATCAGTAAAGGATGTAGCCGATGTCCTCGCGAACGATGCCGGCGGAATCGGACTTTTCAGGAGTGAGTTCCTTTACTTAGGCTGCGATGACTATCCGAGTGAGGAGGACCAGTTCAAGGCATACAAGACAGTAGCTGAGAATATGGCCGGCAAGAAGGTCGTCATCAGAACTCTTGATATCGGCGCCGACAAGCAGGTCGACTATTTCCATCTCGACCACGAGGATAACCCGGCCATGGGATTCCGCGCGATAAGGATCTGCCTGAAGAGACCGGATATTTTCAAGACACAGCTCAGAGCTCTTTACAGAGCCAGCTTCTATGGAAATATCTCTATCATGTTCCCGATGATCATATCAGTCGACGAGGTGCGAAAAATAAAAGAAATCATCGCGGAGGTCAAGAAGGAGCTTGACGAGGAAAAGCTTCCATATAAAGACTGCGAAATCGGCGTAATGATCGAGACGCCGGCAGCCGTATGGATGTCAGAGGAGCTCGCGAAGGAGGTCGATTTCTTCTCCATCGGAACGAACGACCTGACACAGTACACCCTCGCCTGCGACAGACAGAACCCGAATCTTGAGGATTTTGCGGATACGCATCATCCGGCAGTCCTTCGCGAGATCGAGTACACGATAAAGAACGGACACAAGGGCGGCGCCTGGGTTGGAATCTGCGGAGAGCTCGGAGCCGACACCACACTTACCGAGACCTTCCTTCGGATGGGAGTAGACGAGCTGTCAGTATCGCCGTCGAGAGTACTTTCGGTAAGGAACGCAATAAGAAATACTGATCTGTCAAAGTAATCCGCGCTAAGCAGAGCGGTCAGAAATACAAAGTGCCAGGAGAAAGTCTCCTGGCACTTTCTGTGTTATTTACGTTCGAAAAGGGAAAAATCCGGAATTCACACGTAGTTAAGCTTTGAATTGATATTTGCTGCCTGGTTTTAAAAGGAGGACCGGATGGGCGAAGTTAAAGAGTGCCAGGAGAAAGCCAGAAATCCCACGTAGTAATTGGGCACAGCCTACGTGTGAAAAGGGAAAAATCCAAAAATCACACGTAAGAATTGATAACTGCCTACGTGTGAAAACTGGAAACTCCGGAAATCCCACGTAGTAACTGCCCCAGCTTACGTGTGAAAACTGGAAAAGCCGGAAATCACACGTAATAATTGAAACCAGCCTACGTGTGAAAACTGGAAAAGCCGGAAATCACATGTAATAATTGATACCTGCTTACGTGTGAAAACTGGAAAAACCGGGAATCACACGTAAGAATTGATAACTGCCTACGTGTGAAAACTGGAAAAACCGGGAATCACACGTAGCAGAATGGCTGAGCACAGCTTTGAATTGATATTGCTGCCCAGTCCTAATGGAGGACCGGATGGGCGAAGTTTTAGCCATTTGGTACGGAAATCGACAGCTTGTTTTCTCGTGATTTCCGTACCATTAGCCAATTCCATTCATTTGGTACGGAAAATTATGGCACGATTTCTCGTGATTTCCGTACTATTTGCCATTTCTTGCCATTTGGTACGGAAAATCACAGCTTGCATAC
>JBJELA010000029.1:0-3529 GCA_051878915.1 Candidatus Weimeria sp. | reverse complement strand
ATCATCTACGTAACACATGACCAGACAGAGGCTATGACACTTGGTACCAGAATCGTTGTTATGAAGGATGGTGTCGTTCAGCAGATCGATTCCCCTCAGACACTTTACTCACATCCAAAGAACCTCTTCGTTGCAGGATTCATCGGATCACCTCAGATGAACTTCCTCGATGCAAAGATCGTAAAGGACGGAAGCGATGTTCTTGCTTTAGTCGGCGAGGCAAAGCTTAAGGTTCCGGCTGAGAAGGCTAAGGTTCTTCTTGACAAGGGCTATGAAGGAAAGACCGTTATCCTTGGTATTCGTCCTGAGGATATCTACGATCCAGAGTCAGGTGCTTCAGAGGTTGAGCTTGGTAACTCAATCGACGCTACCATCCGTGTATATGAGCTTCTCGGTGCCGAGGTATTCCTTTATTTCGATTATGCAGGAACTCAGGTTACTGCCCGTGTTGATCCTCGTACAAAGGCTAAGACAGGCGATAAGATGAGCTTCCATCTCGATATGACAAAGACTCATTTCTTCGACAAGGAGACAGAGCTTACAATTACTGACTGATACTATTTTCTTTCTGAACCAAAAGCCCCGGAAGCTTTAAGCTTCCGGGGTGAATTTATTTTCTGGTGTAATCATATATCATAAGAGCTATCTTCATGATGATGGCATCATCGAATTTTCTGATATCGAGTCCACACTGCTTTTCAATTTTTTCAATCCTGTACACGAGAGTATTTCTGTGTACATACAGCACTCTTGCTGTCTCCGCGAGCGAAAGTCCACAGTCAAAAAATACCCTTATCGTGTTTCTTGTTTCGGAGTCCATCTCCGAGAGGTCGAAATCTCCCAGATGATCCTGCAAAAATTCCTGGCATTTATCCTTCGGCAGCGTATATATGAGCTTCCCAAGCCCTAAGCTGTGGTAACCATAGACATTTTCGCTCTCTGAAAAAAGATTCCCTATCGCGTCCGCGCTGCAGACATTTCTGTATGACTGCGGCAGCTCCTTAAAATCAGAATAGCACCTGTCATAGGACGCTTTTACAGAGATCATGGCTTCTGTTCCAAGTGTGTCTACTATTATCCGCGCCATCTCCTTCAGCTCATCCTCAGTTATTTCTTTTTTGAGCTGACGCACAAGCACCAGATGATTAGGATCCATCTCCACAGTACGGTCTGCGCCCGGTACATACAGCGATGAGATCATCCTCAGCATATATGGTTCATAGCTCTGTTTGAAGGTCAGGAGGATAACTGTCCAGTAGCAGTCAGTATCGAAATGATAGAGAACCCTCTTCTCCTCGATTTCCTCGTCCCTGATCTCACCGAGCAGATACTGCTTCAGGAAAAATCCGGAGTTATCTGCCCCCTTGTATCTGTGGATCAGCTTTGTCAGGATCTTTGCCGTCTGCTTCGGATCGTCCCCCGTCTCTTTAAGTGAAAAATCAAGTCCCGTCTCCTGATTCAGCTCATCAACGAGGCTTGCTATGTCTTCTTCTTTTTTCATTATTTGTTTACGACTCTTGGAGAGGCTGATTTCATGGCTTCAAGAAAATCGTCATCGAGATCCATGAGTACAATCGTCTCCGCGTTGTTTGTTTTCTGGTTGTGAAAAACGACCTCGTATGTCTTTATCTCCGGATTTCTGGCGCTGCAGTCTATAGTCTTTAATCCACGTCCCTGGTATGCGCGGACAGAATCGCTTCCGACAGGGCCGACTACGATAACATCCTTCATATCGAATGCCAGGAATTTTTTTCTCGAGCTTTTGTTAAAGACCTTCGCGATGTCAATCGAACCATTAGTGAAGGCATAATCAAAATCGAGCTCTACCCTCGTGCTTAAGAACCACGACAGCAGTCCGAAACCGATCACTCCGAGGAAAAATGGCGGAAAGATCATTCCGAACAGCAGACAGAGAAACGCAAGAATCCCCATCGAAATAGTGACCATTCTCATTCCTATGCTTTTTCCCCTGTTTGCGTAATTTTCTACATGTAAATCCTGTAAATACATAGTGCACTTCCTTTTCCATATATATTTTTTTTATTCTATCATTATATAGAAAAAAAATCCACCGGCTTTATCAAACCGGCGGATATTTTTAGTCTGAACGCTTATTAATTCGAATCGCTGCCCATTGAAAACTCTACCTGATCCTGGGCATCCTTTAAGGCTGCCTTCACATCAGTTCCATCCAGGATATTGTGTATAGCTGCGGATACCTGCTCACGGGCCGCGTAATGATAGTCACTCTGCTCTACTGTAGGAACATTTGAGCCCATCTGAACGATCTTCTGGTAAACAGGCTGATTGTTAAAATATTCAACCCCTTTCTTATATGCATCTGACTGACCACAGACAGTGTCTGTCGTTATGACACCGCCATCTTTAAGAGCATTATCATAAGTCTCCTTAGCGCCGTCTCCGCCGCCAAAGGTGTATGCGAGGAAATCCTTTGCCAGGTCAAGCTTTTTGCAGTTTGATGTGATGTAAAGTGAAGAGCCGCCGTTTGAAGCATATCCTTCCTTGCCTGAAAGCGTCGGAAGCGTAGTGATCTCCCACTTTCCCGAATTCTCCTTTACCTGCTCTATCGTAGGGAGGATCCAGTTCCCGTTCATGACGCCGGCAACCATGTCACCCTTGATGGTCTGGTCTGTGTAATCTGTCCAGTCATTGGCGAGATACAGCACATTATCCTGAACCAGCTTGACGATAACATTGATGATATCTATCATAGTCTGATTGTCAACAAAGTTCGGCTTGCCGTCCTTGAACTGTGAAACGCCTTCCGCCTGAAGCATCATGTAAGGAAGGTCGTTTCCCTCACCATCCATTGAAAGAAGGTACTTTCCTGTCTGGTTATATACCTTTTTGCCGATCTCATCGAACTGATCCCAGGTAATTCCTGTTACATCATCAATCGTGTATCCGGCCGCCTTAAGAAGGTCTGTACGATATGCAAAAATAACGGTTCCGTTGTCTACAGGAACTCCGTAATGCTTTCCATCGATGGTAGAGTAGGAAATCTTCTCCTTTGAGAAGTCATTCCAGTTGATATCAGCATCATCTATTTCAACCCACGCGTCCGGATAGTCATTTACATATCTGTTGATATAGTGATCCTGGAAAAGCACGATATCCGGAAGCTTGCTGTAATCGTTGGAGGAACCGGCAAGAGTGATGGCATTCTCGACATCCTGAGACTCAGTCTGCTCGATGATGTTCAGCTTGAATTTAGGATCCTTTTTCTGATAAGCCTTCTCTGCTGCCTCAAGCGCCGGGATGTTGAAGTTCTTATCCCAGGCATAAACTGAAAGCTCGTGACCCCCCTCCTTTGAGGTATCTACCGAAGTCGTAGTCTTTGAGCTTTTCCCTGAACTGCTCTTTGTATTTTTGCCGCAGCCCGCCAGAAGCGCGATGGACATCGCTGCCATCAGTACCACTGATAAAAACCTTTTCTTCATAAAATAATCCTTTCCTTCCTATGAATATTTTCCAGATACCCCGTTCCCGCTCTTTTTCCACTGAAGAG
>JBJELA010000028.1:0-3544 GCA_051878915.1 Candidatus Weimeria sp. | reverse complement strand
ATCTCATATGACTGAGCCTTGTACTCATCGATAGGGTTTCTCTGGCCATACGCCTGAAGTCCGATACCCTGACGGAGCTGCTCCATGTTGTCGATCTCTTCCATCCAGTGCTGGTCGATAACACGAAGGAGAATAGTACGCTCAACCTCACGGAAATCAATCTCCTCAGGGAATTCCTTCTCCTTGTTATCATAAAGGGTGAAGGCATCCTCTGTAAGCTTGTCTTCGAGATCTCCTGCATTCTTGATATCATGCTGTTCGAGATAATCCTCACTGACAGGCTTTAAAGGAACCACATCCAGAAGGACACGGTTCAGCTCGTTTAAGTCCCATTCATCTCTGCTGATACCGTCATTAATAACAGTCTCAACAGATTCCTTTACCTGTCCCTCGATCATATGCTTGATCTGGTCATGCATATCCTCGCCGTCAAGAACTCTGCGTCTCTGCTTGTAAACAAGCTCACGCTGGTCATTCGTGACTTCATCGTACTCGAGAAGGTTCTTTCTGATGCTGAAGTTGTTCGACTCGATCTTCTCCTGGGCATGCTCAATGGCGCTTGAGAGAAGCTTGTGGTGAATCTGCTCGCCCTCAGGAATGCCGAGAGAATTGAAGACATTAATAAGTCTCTCAGAACCGAAGAGTCTCATCAGGTTATCCTCAAGAGAGATAAAGAACTGTGACTCACCAGGATCACCCTGACGGCCTGCACGACCACGCAGCTGGTTATCAATACGTCTTGACTCGTGTCTCTCGGTTCCGATGATCTTCAGACCGCCTGCTGCACGGGCTTCATCATCAATCTTGATATCGGTACCACGGCCGGCCATATTTGTAGCTATAGTTACATGACCATGGATTCCGGCCTGGGCTACGATCTCAGCCTCACGCTCATGGTTCTTAGCGTTTAAGACCTCATGCTGGATACCCTCTTTTGAGAGCATTCTTGAAACACGCTCAGATACATCGATAGTAATTGTACCTACAAGTACAGGCTGTCCCTTTGCGTGTGATTTCTTTACTTCCTCTACGACTGCGTTGAATTTTTCATTCTCAGTCTTGTAGACAGCGTCGTCGTGATCGATTCTTATAACAGGCTTGTTCGTAGGAATCTCGATAACATCCATTCCATAGATGTCACGGAACTCTTCCTCCTCAGTAAGGGCAGTACCTGTCATACCAGCCTTCTTCTCATACTTGTTAAAGAAGTTCTGGAATGTGATGTCAGCAAGAGTCATGCTCTCACGCTTGACATTTACATGTTCCTTTGCCTCGATAGCCTGGTGCAGACCATCTGAATAACGACGGCCCGGCATAATACGGCCGGTGAAATCATCGACGATAAGGACCTCATCATCCTTAACGACATAGTCCTGATCTCTGTGCATCAGCTCGTGAGCCTTGATGGCTAAAATAACGTTGTGCTGGATCTCAAGGTTCTCAGGATCAGCGAGGTTGTCAATATGGAAAAAGTCCTCGACCTTCTTGATACCACGCTGGGTGAGGTTTACGACCTTATCCTTCTCACCAACGATATAGTCACCAGTCTCCTCCTGCTCTATACCCATGATGGCGTCCATCTTTGAATACTCGGGAAGATCAGCGCCTCTCTCCATCTGACGTACAAGTACATCGCACATCTCATACAGCTTTGTGGATTTGCCGCTCTGACCTGAAATGATAAGAGGGGTTCTGGCCTCATCGATAAGAACTGAGTCGACCTCATCGATGATAGCATAGTGAAGACCACGCTGAACCATGTCTTCCTTGCGGACAACCATGTTGTCTCTTAAGTAATCGAAACCGAGCTCGTTATTAGTGATATAGGTGATATCGCAGTTATAAGCGGCCTGTCTTTCTGCCTTGTCCATATCATTTAAGACACAGCCAACTGTAAGACCAAGGAACTCATGGACCTTACCCATCCACTCGGCATCACGCTTTGCTAAGTAGTCGTTTACAGTAACGACATGAACGCCTTTTCCCTCAAGGGCGTTCAAGTATGCCGGAAGCGTACACACGAGGGTTTTTCCTTCACCGGTCTTCATCTCAGCGATACGGCCCTGGTGTAAGATAACACCGCCGATAAGCTGTACTCTGAAGTGCTCCATGCCGAGAGTTCTCTTCGCAGCCTCACGGACTACCGCATACGCTTCAGGAAGGATATCATCAAGTGTCTTTCCATCAGCCAGCTGCTCCTTAAAATAAGGGGTTTTCGCTTTAAGCTCCTCATCTGAGAGCTTGCCCATCTCCTCACGGTATGATTCGATTTTATCCACTATCGGCTTAATGCGCCTCAGCTCGTGCTGACTGTGGGTGCCAAAAATCTTACTTACTATACTCATTAAAAAATTAGTCTCCTTTATTAAATGCCAATTAGCACATATTATAACACGTCATTCCTGATAGTGCAAATACATAAAAAAAGCACCTGTAAAGGTGCTTTTTCCTCAGATAACAAAGTCATACTGCCCGCCGTCTTCTCCGGCGAGATCCGCGATTGTGACAGAGTCGAGATACTTGAGTATGACATCATAAAGTCCCTTCCACATCTCTGCGGTACGGAATGCTGAAGCATGAGGATTCCCGACAGAAGTCATCTCTTCATCCGCGACCGGAGAAAGTGAACCCTCTGTAGCCTCAAGGACGTCTCTTACCGTGTACTCCTGCGGTTTGCGGTTCAGCTTATAACCGCCGCCCTTTCCACGGAGTGACTGTAGAAATCCTGCCTTCGAAAGAGTAGAAACTATCGCCTCCAGATACTTCTCCGAAATCTCCTGTCTCTTGGCAATGTCAGAGAGAGGAATAAACTCGCCGTAATCATGCTCGGCGAGATCGATCATGACTTTAATGGCATATCTGCCTCTGGTGCTGACCTTCATTAAATCGCCCTCCTGTATATCCTATCAATTTAGTCTGTTTAATAGGATTTCATTTTGGCACGAAATCGAAGATTTGTCAAGTCCTTAATGACTGCGCTTTGATTTTTCCTCGTACATCGCGTCGTTTGCTCTTTTTACAAAGTGCTCGAGATTATCATTGTCTGAGGCGTTCACAACGCTGCTTCCGATACTTAAATTGAGCTCGAACGGCAGATGCCTCTCTTTTTCCATTGAAATAATTTTTGTATTAATGGAATCCTTAAGGTCATCTAAATCTTCATCCGATAAAAACGTGCCAAGTCCTAAGAACTCGCCGCCGCCCATTCTCGCGCATACCGCTTCACGGCTGAAAAGATCCTTTATGACATTTGCCACATCGCCTATAACGCGGTCACCCGTCTTATGTCCATAATCGTCATTTATTTTCTTAAGTCCGTCTATTTTTATAAAAACTATAAACAGCCGCCTGCCACGTCTGTGATTCGTCTCAAAATACGCCTCGCCCTGCTCGATAAACCCAGATCTGTTGAGCATACCTGTCAATGAATCAGTCTTGTAAAGAAGCGAGAGCCTCTCATTTGTGTGCTTAAAGCTAAGCTCACGGTACATCTCATAAATCCGGTTCTGGATGATGACAGCAGCCTGGAAATACATCTGCTTAT
>JBJELA010000027.1:0-3564 GCA_051878915.1 Candidatus Weimeria sp. | reverse complement strand
GAGCCTGGCATACGTGCAGAAATCGCAAAACAAGGAATCTGCACGTAGTGGCCGAGCCTGGCATACGTGCAGAAATCGCAAAACAAGGAATCTGCACGTAGTGGCCGAACCAGGCATACGTGCAGAAATCGCAAAACAAGGAATCTGCACGTAGTGATCGAGCCTGGTTTACGTGCAGAAATCGCAAAATAAGGAATCTGCACGTAGTGATCGTGCCTGGCCTACGTGCAGAAATCGCAAAACAAGGAATCTGCACGGAGTGACCGAACCAGGGATACGTGCAGAAATCAAAAAACAAGAAATCTGCACGTAGTGACAAAACAAGAAAGCGTATCAACCTTGCCTGGCCTACGTGCAGAAATCGCAAAACAAGGAATCTGCACGTGGTGACCTTGCCAGGCATACGTGCAGAAATCGCAAAACAAGGAATCTGCACGTAGTGATCGATCCAGGCATACGTGCAGAAATCACAAAACCGCAAACCTGCACGTAGCAGCAAAACAACCCACTGACCGGAGTTGTTTCGCTGTATGATCAGGCGCTGCTCCTGACACGCCTTTTTTCAGATAATTGAGTTTCTACACAGATAGTGCTATCATCACCTTATGATATCTACTTCAGAGAAAAAAGAAAAATACATAGAAATAGCCGTTACAGACGGCCGTGATGCTGATGCTGCAAAAAGCTCTCTGGATGAGCTTGCAAGACTACTTGATACGGCAGGCGCAGAGTGCGTTTATCAGCTGACGCAGACGATGGAGGCTCCGTCGCCTGCCACTTACATAGGCAAAGGAAAAATAGACGAGCTGCGGGAATTTATCCGCGCCTTTGACGCGGACGGTGTGATCAGTGACGATGAGCTGACGCCGGCGCAGATGGGAAATCTCGAGGCGGCGCTTGATGTAAAGGTGATCGACCGCACGATGCTGATCCTTGATATTTTTGCGCAGCACGCCACTACAAAAGAAGGACAGATCCAGGTGGAGATGGCGCAGCTTCAGTACAAGTCGAGCAGGCTCTCCGGAAGCGCGGGAATCGCGATGTCGAGACTCGGCGGCGGAATCGGAACCAGAGGACCTGGTGAGACCAAGCTCGAGACCGACAGGCGTCGGATCAGGGACAGGATATCATCTCTCAGGCGGCAGCTGAAAGAGATGGAAAGGACCAGGGACACCACACGCAAATCCCGCGAGAAGAACCGTATTCCTGTTTTTGCGATCGTAGGTTACACGAACGCCGGCAAATCTACGCTTTTAAACGCCCTGACTGGTTCGTCAGTCTTAGAAGAGGATGCTCTTTTTGCGACGCTTGATCCTACGACGAGGAGAATGGATCTCGGTGACGGCTGGCAGGTCCTTCTGACTGATACGGTCGGATTTATCAGCAAGCTTCCGCACCATCTGATAGACGCCTTCCACTCGACACTTGAGGAGGCAAAGTACGCTGACTATATTATTCATGTGGTCGATTCGGCGGATCCTGCGATTGAGAGAAATATGGACGTGGTCTATAAGACGCTGAGCGACCTGCAGATCTCCGGAAAGCCGGTACTTACAGTCTTTAACAAGGATGATAAGGCAGAAAATGCCAGGCCTCTTTTTGACGGACATGCGGATATGGCGGTTCACATCTCAGCAAAGACAGGACAGGGACTTGATGACTTGAGAAGAGCCATGAAAAAGCTTCTGATGTCGGGTATGAAGGGGATAAAAGAGGTGATTCCTTACACTGATGGCGCCCGTCTTGAGAGACTCCACGAATATGGACACATCACTAAGGAGGAGTACCGCCCGGACGGAGTGTACGTGGAGGCGTACGTCAGATAGATGGCATGAAACGCCCTGCCTATGGCGAAAATTGATACGCAGATGACATGAAACGCCTTACCGTCAAACATCTGATTTGCCACCCGTTTTCCATAGTTGACTCTGCCGTATATAAAGAAAATCTCCGTGAGCCGTCAAACATCTGATTTGCCACCCGCTTTCCATAGTGATATGATAGTACCCATGATAAGACCAGTTTACAAATATTTTGAAGAAATAGATTCCACGAATCTGGAAGCAAAAAGAGAAGGCGAGGCCGGCGCGCCTGGCTTTACAGTGATTTCGGCAGGAACGCAGACTGCAGGGAGAGGCCGCAGCGGACACACCTGGATCTCGCCGGAGAAAGTGTCGGTGGCCACAAGCATGCTGATATATCCGGAGGGCATTCCGATGGAGCACCTGCCGAGACTGACTATAATAGCCGGAGTGTCAGTCGCGGAGGCGATAGAAGAGCTCTATCCGCTGAAGACACAGATCAAATGGCCGAATGATGTCCTGATCAGCTCAAAGAAGATCTGCGGGATCCTTACTGAAATGGAGGCTGAGAACGGAACGGCGAAGCAGGTAGTCTGCGGTATCGGCGTGAACGTTCACCAGAAGAAGGAGGATTTCGCTCCGGACATCCGTGATATGGCGACATCCATAGACTTAGAGCTTTCGGGGAGGAAGGCGTCCAGAAAGGCAGTGACAGAAGCCATCTGGAAGCATTTTTTAGGGCACTATGAGACCTTTGCCGCTGACGGAGGAAGCCTTGAGGAAATCCTTGACAGCTATAACGGAAGGCTTGCAAACAGGAACAGGCGCGTGCGTGTAGAGCACCAGACACACGATTTTGAGGGAGAAGCGCTCGAGATGGATCCTGATGGCAGGCTTCTTATCAGACGTGACGACGGAAGCATCACAGCGGTGGATTCCGGAGAGGTTCATGTGCGCGGACTTTATGGATATGTGTGATATTTGCCGGTCCCGGAAGGGATCGGTTTTTGTCATAAAAATTTTATAATAAAGGTATTGCAAAAAGGTCTGAAATGGTGTATATTGTCATTAAGACAAACGGTTGCGCAGACTCCTGACTGTAGTCTGCCATGTATAACAAGCTGCGCAGGCTCTTAACTGTAGCCTGCCATGTATAACAAGCTGCGCAGGCTCATAACTGCAGTCTGCCATGTATATCAAGAGGAAAATGGTTTTATGAGAGTCAAGGAATTTTTATACGGTGGGGATTACAACCCGGAGCAGTGGCCTGAGGATGTCTGGGAAGCAGACATGAAGCTTTTCAAGAAGGCGCACATAAACGAGCTGACACTGAATGTGTTCTCCTGGGCGGCACTGCAGCCGTCTGAGGACGAGTACGATTTTTCAAAGCTGGACAGGATCATGGAGCTTGTCAGAGCGAATGACATAAAGGTCATGCTCGCGACATCGACGGCCGCAACGCCGCCATGGATGGCAAAGAGACATCCGGACATTCTGCGCACAGACGGGAACGGCATGAAGAGAAAGTACGGCGCAAGGCACAACTTCTGCCCGTCATCACCGACTATGAGAAAGTACGCTCCGCTCCTCGCGCAGAAGCTCGCTGAGAGATACAAGGATTATGACAATATCGTAGCCTGGCATATCGGAAACGAGTACGGCGGCGAGTGCCACTGCGACAACTGCCAGAAGAATTTCCGCGAGTGGCTTAAGAAAAAGTACGGCACCATAGACGAGCTGAACCGCGCGTGGAACACATCAT
>JBJELA010000026.1:0-3570 GCA_051878915.1 Candidatus Weimeria sp. | reverse complement strand
CCTTTTGATCAGAAAAAAGTAGACGCCGGTGAGCTTACTCCTGTTTTCTTCGGTTCCGCGCTCACAAATTTCGGCGTTGAGACGTTCCTGAAGCATTTTTTAAAGATGACTACACCTCCGCTCCCAAGGAAGAGCGACAAGGGGCTTATAGATCCGTACAGCGAGGATTTTTCAGCCTTCGTCTTCAAGATCCAGGCAAATATGAACAAGGCTCACCGCGACAGGATCGCTTTCATGCGTATCTGCTCCGGAAAGTTCACCGCCGGAATGACTGCCTTTCACGTGCAGGAGGGCAAGGATGTCCGTCTTTCACAGCCTCAGCAGATGATGGCCTCATCGAGAAAAATGATAGATGAAGCCTACGCTGGTGATATCATCGGTATTTTTGATCCGGGGATCTACTCCATAGGTGATACGCTTACGACAGCTAAGGAGCACTTTAAGTTCGAGGGTATCCCGACCTTCGCGCCTGAGCATTTCTGCCGCGTCAGACAGGTCGATACGATGAAGAGAAAGCAGTTCATGAAGGGAATCATGCAGATAGCGCAGGAGGGCGCCATCCAGATCTTCCAGGAGTACCACACAGGTATGGAGGAGATCATCGTGGGTGTCGTAGGTGTCCTGCAGTTTGATGTGCTGAAATTCCGCCTTGAGAACGAGTACAATGTCGATATCATTATGGAAAATCTCCCTTATGAGTATGTCAGATGGGTTGAGAACAAGGATATCGACATGGATACCATCGTCGGCACGTCCGATATGAAGAAGGTAATGGACTTAAAGGGCCGTCCGCTCCTCCTGTTCGTAAACGAGTGGAGCATCGGAATGGTAGAGGACAGAAACGAGGGACTCGAACTCGCCGAGTTCGGACAGGAGCAGATGGAGTATTAAAAAGCGCCGCAAGCCGCTTTTTATGCACTCTCAGGTGAGTTTATAATTTCTTAACCAGTTGTTTATCTTTATTAACAGCTGATAAATTTCATTAAAAGTAAATTAAATCCGGGCAGCCTGTATTGCTCCGGATTTTTTTATATGCTAGTATTTTTTTATGCAGACAGCTATTGACAAAACAGATAATATGTTCTATCATAGAATCCATAAAACAAACATTTTTTCGATTGGAGAAAACAGATGGCAAAGGATGTTAGAGAAGACAAGCTTAAAGCACTTGATGCAGCTATTTCACAGATAGAGAAGCAGTATGGCAGAGGTTCTGTCATGAGACTTGGCGATAATTCAAACCAGATGAAGGTCGAGACGGTCCCGACCGGTTCTATCAGCCTTGACATAGCCCTTGGACAGGGCGGCCTTCCGAAGGGAAGGATCATAGAGATATATGGACCTGAATCTTCAGGTAAGACTACAGTGGCTCTCCACTGCATAGCAGAGACTCAGAAGCGCGGCGGTATTGCTGGATTTATCGACGCAGAGCACGCTCTTGATCCGGTTTACGCGAAGAACATCGGCGTAGACATCGATAACCTCTATATATCACAGCCTGACAGCGGAGAGCAGGCTCTTGAAATCACAGAGACCATGGTCAGGAGCGGAGCCGTAGATATTATTGTTGTCGATTCAGTTGCGGCTCTTGTGCCTAAGGCTGAGATCGAGGGTGACATGGGTGATTCACACGTAGGCCTTCAGGCCAGACTTATGTCACAGGCCCTGAGAAAGCTCACTTCGGCCATCAGCAGGAGTAACTGCATCGTTATTTTCATCAACCAGCTCCGTGAGAAGATCGGCGTCATGTTCGGAAATCCTGAGACGACTACAGGCGGCAGGGCGCTTAAGTTCTATGCGTCAGTCCGTCTTGATGTACGCCGTATCGAGTCTATCAAGCAGCAGGGCGAGGTTATCGGAAACCGCACGAGGATAAAGGTCGTTAAGAATAAGGTCGCTCCTCCGTTTAAGGAAGCGGAGTTCGACATCATGTTCGGCAAGGGTATCTCGAAAGAGGGCGATGTATTAGATCTCGCCTCGAATCTCGATATCATCCAGAAGTCAGGCGCATGGTATGCCTACCAGGGCGAGAAGATCGGCCAGGGACGCGAGAACGCCAAGGCTTATCTCGCAGAGCATCAGGATGTGATGGAGGATGTGACGAAGCTTATCAGGGCTCACTATGGCCTCGATTCTGACGATTCTGATGCTAAGGCATCTGATGACTCTTCAGATGTTTCGGTAGAGAAGGAAGAGAAAGCGTAAGTGCCTGATGCAGATAGTAAGCATTGAACCGCTGCCGGCTTCGAAGAAGAGAAAGCGTATCCGTCTCGATACCGGTGAATCTTTTGTGCTTTACTCAGGGGAGATCAGGAGGATGCCTGAGTTAGAGGATAACGGTTTTTTAAGCGAGGAGACCTTCACACATATCAGAAACGACATCCTTCTTCCACGGGCGAAGAAGCGCTGCCTGCATCTTTTAGAGAAGCAGGACAGGACGAGGGCTGACCTGTATATGAAGCTTACTTCGTCCGGGTATCCGGCTGATATCGCGGATGCGGCTATTGATTACGCCGCATCCTATGGTTATGTAGATGACAGGCGGTACGCTTCGAACTTCATCTACTTCCACCAGGAGAAGAAGAGCAGAAGACGTCTGACAGAAGACCTTCTCAGAAAGGGCATTGATAAGGATGTTATAGAGCAGTGTCTCGATGATGCCGTTCTTACAAGTGATGAGTCAAAGATCATGAGGCTTCTCGAGAAGAAACACTATGATCCTTCTGAGACTGACGCGAAGGAGAAGTCGCGGATCGTCAGATTTCTTCTAGGCAGGGGATTTGAGTATGACAGGGTTAGAGATGCGATGAGAAGCTTTGATAAGGCTGATATAGATTCATATCACATATCACTCTCTTAATTGGTGATCCTGTTTCAGGCCGCTTTATTGGGCCTGTCGCAGGATCATATCTTTTTCTTCGATTATTTCCTTTAGTTTTTCAAGATCTTCAGTGTTTCCGGTCTCATCAGGATGGTAGCGCTTTATCAGTAAGTGATATTCTTTCTTCAGGACGCTGCCGTCATGAATTGCTGCTTCAGAGAACCAGTGAATCTTTGAGATGTTGAGGGTACCTGCTTTGCGGCGCTCCTCCTCTTTTTTGCTCTTTCTTTTGAAGTCGAGCCATGGATTTCTGACGGGAGGGGTGATCATCTTAAAGAATCTCTCACGGTCCTTTTTCTCCTGAGACTGAATAGAAGAGAATGATACACTCTCCAGGTCCATATTGTCTGTTCCGATGAATATCAGGTTTCTGTATTTCAGGAGACAGTAGGTATCAGGTGTTCTGGCATGGAGAGCTATAAAGCTTTCAGGAGAACGCAGGTAGGAAAGCATATACTTTACCATCGGGTGAGGAGTCGATTCAAGCACTGAGAGCATTTCCCTTGAATCTGAGAGGGCCTTTTTGAACAGTACGTCAAGCTCAGCCCCGGCATCCTGCTTCCATTTTTTAAGAGTCTTTATTTCAAGCTCTATATCCGACTTCTCTTCTAAAAGCGTTGTGATGGTCTGCTCGTATTCGTTGTAGGATGACGGATCGCTCGAGTGCAGGGCCTTATGTTTTTTCTCTA
>JBJELA010000025.1:0-3580 GCA_051878915.1 Candidatus Weimeria sp. | reverse complement strand
AGAGCCGTGCCAGGATGACGACAAAGGAAAATGTCAAGGTCCGTTTCAAGGATGTGGCCGGTCTTGAGGAGGAGAAGAAGGACCTCGAGGAAGTCGTTGACTTTCTGAAGGCGCCTGCCAAATACACCCATATGGGCGCGCGTATTCCTAAGGGTATTATACTCGTGGGACCGCCTGGAACAGGTAAGACACTGCTCGCGAAGGCTGTAGCAGGTGAAGCCGGAGTTCCGTTTTTCTCTATCTCAGGTTCGGATTTCGTCGAGATGTTCGTCGGTGTCGGAGCAGCGAGAGTCAGGGATCTTTTCGCGGACGCAAAGAAGAATGCACCCTGCATAGTTTTCATAGATGAGATCGATGCTGTCGCCAGACGCCGTGGAAGCGGAATGGGCGGCGGACATGACGAGAGAGAGCAGACCTTAAACCAGATGCTCGTTGAGATGGATGGCTTCGAGGAGAACCAGGGCATCATAGTCATGGCTGCTACAAACCGTGAGGATATCCTTGATCCCGCTCTTACGAGACCGGGACGTTTCGACAGAAGGATCTATGTCGGCAAGCCTGATATCAGGGGACGCGAGGAGATCCTGAAGGTTCACGCCGCGAACAAGCCTCTCGCGGACAGTGTGGACCTGCATCATATAGCTCAGACTACTGTTGGTTTCTCGGGCGCTGATCTCGAGAATCTTCTGAATGAATCGGCTATCCTTGCCGCAAAGAAAAACAGACCTTATATCACGGAACAGGACATCAGGGACTCCTATGTAAAGGTCAGTGTCGGCACTGAGAAAAAGAGCCGTGTCATCACAGAAGATGAGAAGAGGATCACGGCATATCACGAGTCTGGCCATGCCATTCTCATGCATTGCCTTCCGAAGGCCGGCCCTGTCAACTGGATCTCCATAATCCCTACTGGTCCGGCAGGCGGCTATACCATGCCTCTGAACGAGAGGGATGAGATGTATTACACCCGTGGCAAAATGTACGATGACATCGTTGTGGACTTTGGAGGCAGAGTTGCGGAGGAGCTGATCTTTGACGATATAACTACTGGCGCAAGCAATGATATAAAGCAGGCCACAAAGACTGCGCGTGATATGGTTACGATATATGGATTCTCAACGGCTATCGGACCGATAAATTATCAGAACGGTGATCCGGATGAGATTTTCCTCGGCCGTGACTTAGGCCACGCCAGACCTTATGGAGAAGCCGTCGCTGGAAGCATTGATGCTGAGGTTAAGAGAATTCTTGATGAGGCATATCAGAAGGCGAAGGATATCATCACAGCTCATCTGGATGTGCTCCATAAGAGTGCCGCCCTGCTGATGGAAAAGGAAAAGGTAGGCCGCGAGGAATTCGAGGCGCTTTTCGATGAAAAGAGCAAGGAAGCCGCTGAAACTGAAGAGGCTTAGGAGATAGGCAATGAATAAAGAGGCGCTGTTCTCAGATGGAACAAGTGAATACACGATTCCGTCCGAACCAAAGGAGTTCGATACGGTCACTCTGCGCCTTCGGACTGCTAAGGGGGAGAAGGTCACAGTAAATGTGTCCGCTACCATTGGAGATGAAACCAGGGAGCTCGATTGCGTAAAGGAAGAGAGTACAGAGGAAGACATTTTTGACTATTATGACGCGGAACTGACGCTCGATGACAGGATCGTCACCTATTACTTTAAGATTTCCTGTGATGAGGGCGTTCTGTTCTACGACAGGTTCGGCGTCACTGATACCATGAGACCGCAGTATTTTTTCAAGATCGCGCCAGGGTTCTGTACTCCGGAATGGGCAAAGGGCGCGGTCATGTATCAGATCCTCGTTGACCGCTTCTGTAACGGGGATGAGTCAAATGATGTCGAGGATTTCGAATATCATTATATCAACACATATTCACATCATGTGCCGGACTGGGATACCCCTCCGGCTGATTTTGATGTAGCGAATTTCTATGGCGGAGACCTGGAGGGCGTCAGACAGAAACTCTACTACCTTAAGAGCCTTGGGATTGAAGCCATATATTTCAATCCGCTGTTTGTGTCTCCATCCAATCACAAGTACGATATACAGGACTATGATTATATAGATCCTCATTTTGGAAAAATAGTAAATGACGGCGGAGAGAACCTGAATCCGGGAGATTACGACAACAAAAACGCCAGCAGATTTATCAGGCGTGTTACGGATAAGGAAAATCTCGAAGCGACTAATAAATTCTTCGCTGATTTTGTGAGGGAAGCTCACGATAAGGGCATCAGGGTAATCCTTGACGGTGTATTCAATCACTGCGGCTCGTTTAACAAATGGCTGGACAGGGAGAGGATATACGAGGGCAAGGAGGGCTACGAGCCCGGCGCGTATATCTCGAAGGACAGTCCGTATCATTCATTTTTCCAGTTCTACGAGGACGGAGACGACAAGTGGCCTTATAATAAGAGTTACGATGGATGGTGGGGCAACGATACCCTCCCAAAGCTTAATTACGAGGGCTCAAAGGAGCTTGAGGACTATATCATCCGTATCGGCCGCAAATGGGTTTCGCCGCCTTACAGCTGCGACGGCTGGAGACTTGATGTGGCTGCGGACTTAGGACATTCACCTGAGTACAACCACCATTTCTGGAAGAGGTTCAGACAGGAGGTAAAGGACGCGAATCCTGATGCCGTAATCCTTGCCGAGCACTATGGCGACGCTACGAGCTGGCTTTCAGGAGACCAGTGGGATACTATAATGAACTATGATGCGTTCATGGAGCCGGTGTCATTTTTCCTGACAGGAATGGAAAAGCATTCTGACCGTTTTGAGAGTGACCTCTGGGGTGACGGGCGTGTATTTGAGATCACCATGAGACATGCGATGTGCGAGTTTCTTACGCCGTCACTTTACTGTGCCATGAACCAGCTTTCAAACCATGACCACTCGAGATTCCTTACGAGAACAAACCATAAGGTCGGACGAGTGGCGGAGCTTGGCAGTGACGCGGCAGGTGAGGGTGTCAGCATACCTGTTATGAGGCTTGCTGTCCTTATTCAGATGACATGGCCTGGCGCGCCTACACTCTACTATGGTGACGAAGCCGGAGCCGTGGGATTTACTGATCCTGACAGCAGAAGGACTTATCCCTGGGGAAACGCGAATTACGAGCTGATAGATTTCCACAGAGACATGATATATCTCAGAAAATTTCATAAGGCGTTAAAGACAGGCTGCCTGAACTTCCTTTCGAGCGGCAGGAACTATGTCAGCTACGCCCGTTTTGACAACACTGATAAGATTGTCGTGGCCATAAATTCGGGTGAGGACGATTTTGAGGTGGATATACCGGTCTGGAAAGGCGAGGTACCGAAGAACTGTGACATGCAGATGATATTTGCCGCGAACAGACAGGGTTACTCCCTGCTTCCGGTCAGATATACTGTATCAAACGGATATGTCCATATAAAGCTTCCAGGATTATCAGGAGTGGTGCTCGAATATGAAAAATAAAAAACTCACGCTCGGTATCGTAGCTCATGTAGACGCCGGGAAGACGACGCTGTCCGAGGCGATGCTCTATAACGCTCATGTGATAAGGAAGCTCGGAAGT
>JBJELA010000024.1:0-3581 GCA_051878915.1 Candidatus Weimeria sp. | reverse complement strand
CCTTATTTAGTTTATTGATAAAAGACTTGAACATTAGCTGCCTCCTCTGTCATATCAATCAGATATCGTTCCGAATGGATCTGATAATCCGCTTGATACTTCAGGTACTGAATGTGATTCTTCTTCTGCTCCATCATATGAAAGAGAATACTGATTTATTACTGCCGAAACAGTAAGATCTGTTTCCTCCGCGTTATATGTCAATGATATCGAATCAAAGCCAGTCATATTTTCTTCATCATAGATATAATCGACAAAATCCTTGAACTTGTTATAGTCCATATTGATATCAAGAGTCGACTGATACTTCTGAGCAGTCATGTCAACAGTGTCGCTATAGTTATCCAGGTCCTCAAGCGGTGTTCCCGAGAACTGAGTCAGGACTGTCGGATCAGCAAAGCTCTCGCCCTGTGCCTCTACATCGAGGTCATCCTCCATCATACTATAGAACATTACCTGATCCTCTGTCCAGATTGATTGTGGAAGGGAGGTCATGATTGATTTGATGTTCTCCTTATAGGCGTCTATACCATCGAGATATTCCTGCTTATGCTGGTCATAATCTCTCAGCTGCTGAAGCTCTGGCTGCAGTGAATCTATCTGTGCCTGAAGATCATCAGTCTTACTTTTATAATTTCTGAATACTAAGAAGTAAGCAAGTACAAGGACTAACAAACCAATCAGGATAATGATCAGTTTCAGATCCTTTCTCTGTAATTTCATGTTCATCTGTCCGCCCTCCCTTACTGTGCACTGCTGCTTGTATCAGATGAAGTGTCAGTGGTTGATCCATCTGATGATGTATCTGTGGTTGATCCATCTGAATCGGTTACCACAGGGTTTGCTGCTGAACCATCCGGCGCAAGAGTAGCTGTGATCGTGAAGTTCTCTGTCTTCTGGCCATTTTCACTCTTACTAAGTGTTACTGAAGGTACAGATACATTTGTAATCTCAATTGACTCGAACTTTCTGAAATCGCTTATAACATTTGCTACATCATCAAGTGTGTCGCATGAGCATGTCATAGTAACTGTTGACGCGTTACACTGGGCGTTCATAACAACGAGGTCTGATGGCATCTTTGCCTCGAGCTCCTCAAAGAAGTCGCGGAGATGCTTATTGTTTCCCTCGGAATCATTCTTTATCACATCAAGTGAATTTGAATCCTTCTGATATGCGATATAGGCATCATAGGCTTCCTTTGCTGGTTTCAGCTGGTCCATCTCGGACTGAATAGCGGCCAGCTCCTGCTTCTTGCTGAGGTAGCCAAGCACTGAGAACAGCCCTAAGACTACTCCGACCGCTGCAAACACCACTGCTACAATGATCGGCACCATCAGTGAATCACTGGCTCCTCCGCCAAAGGTAAAGCCCCTCTTGGCCTTATTTGCCAGATACGCGTCAGGAGTAAGATTTATAGAATCTATAACGCAGGCTGCACAGCTTAAGTAACGTGCCAGATCCGCTGATCCGTTTACAAGCGGTGCCGTCTCCTTGATGTTCTCGATATATGCTACATCTATTCCAGACTGTTCCTGGATAGCATCACGCAGATACGGCAGATGTGCACATGTTCCTAAAAGTACGATGCCATCGACCTGCATATTCTTTGTGGTACGCAGATAATCAGCAGCTCTTGTGATAGAACTTACGCAGCGGCTTAACAGATCCACGGCTAAATCCTTCTCTATCGAACTCTTCTGAGGATCTGTAAGCTCCAGGAAGGCCTCAAAATAATTTTCCTCTGTCATGCCCTGCCTGTCTATGTACGGAACGATCATCTCATCGCCGCCATAGGTGAATGACCTCTGCATGACATAATTTCCATCCTTCAGGAATACACAGTCCATACGCACTGAACCGATATCCACATACATGACTGTACCCTTTATCTTAACGTTCTTCAGCGACTGATAAAGCGCGTTCTCCGCGGAGTCAATCGTCCTTAAATGAAAAAGCGCCTTCTGTGAAAGCGATACATATGAATTCAGGACTTCCTTAGGTGCTGCCTTAATAAGCACTCTCTGCTTTCCTGAGGATTTCTGTGATATACCTGCTTTATTATTCTTTGCGTCCGGATTCCCTGAGTCTGCTGCAGCTGTGTCTTCCGCGTCTCCTATCACGATGTAGGAAAGCTTGTACTGCGACATATCAACCGGAAAATACTCATCAGCATTTGATTTGATCAGAGACGCTAACTGCTTATCATTAAGCTTCGGAAGCACTACCTCCCTTGTTGCTGTCTTTCCTGATGCCAGGCAGATATTGACTTCAGTGACATTTTTCATTCCATGATTTGCAAGTTCCTGCGTCAATGCCTTCGCATATGCATCCGGTTCTGATATCATACCGTCTGAAACGGTACCTATCGGAGTCTGGAAAAAGAAATGATCGCTGATAGCAACGCCATTTCCCTTCTTTGTTGCACGGCAGACAAGTGAAATCCTGTCTCCTGCCAGCAGATTGATTACCTGTGCCATTTTTTTATTTCCCTTCTATAATATATGGGCTACATACGCCCTTATCATACTGCTTCCATACAATGCCATAAGGCCGATTCCAATCGCGAGATAAGGTCCCATCGCCAGTTTCTTTCCCGCGTGGAAAAATGCCATCCTTATGAGATGTATCACTGCTCCTACTATGCATCCGGCAAAAAACGCAATAACCGTAAGTCTCAGGCCAAGAAAAAGTCCTGCCGCCGCCATCAGCTTGATATCTCCGCCGCCGATTGCCGCTCCTCCGCTGATCAGAAGTATCAGTAAAAGAACTCCTGCTACTACGGCAAACCCCAGCGCGTGCGAGATAAGTATATGTCCGACGCTTACTGTCTGTATCGAAACCGGTTCAAACGGACTGTATTCATCCATAAGCATTCCGTCAAGGAAGTACAGCGTATCTCCTGTCACTGACGCGATGATCTCCGAAACCACTTTTACCGCGCCGAGCACTGCTATGAAGATATTTATCCCAAACGGTATCTCCTGCGTCCTCTCGTCAATAACTGAAAGGACAATCAGCGACGAAAGAAGCGCTGCCGTAAGGATACCTGTCATCGACAAGCCAAACCTGTGAACACACAGACACCACAAAACCGCGTTCAGCGCCTCGATAATCGGATACTGAACTGACAGCTTTGCTCCACAGTAGCGGCATTTTCCTCTAAGAAAAATGAACGAAAAAATCGGGAACATGTCATACCAGCTCAGCTCATGTCCGCAGCTCATACAATGGCTTCTGCCATAAACGAATTCCTCGTGCTTCGGAATCCTGAATATCAGGACATTGAGAAAAGATCCTATGCACGATCCCAGAACAAAAACAAATAAATAAATAATAATCTTCACTTCAAATATGATGAAAGGAAACCCTTCACCCCACCCTTCATAATTTCTTAACGAAATTTTAACACATTTCGATGAGTTTGTGAATGATAAATTTAGATTTTTTTTATAAATTTTTTGATTTTTTTTCAGTTCCCCATAAGGTTAATTTTCCTTGCCTGACACTTTTGGTATCATACACCCATATCCCGCTGGCAGTCCTTACAAACCCCAGTTTTTCTGCAAGCCTGATCGAGG
>JBJELA010000023.1:0-3583 GCA_051878915.1 Candidatus Weimeria sp. | reverse complement strand
GTCTGCACCAAGGCTCCTGAGTGGGATGATATCAGCCGTTTCGGTACTGTAAAGATCGATCCGGACGGACTGATCTCAGAGTTTGAAGAGAAGCCGATGATCGCCCATTCGAATATCGTATCGACAGGTACCTACATCATCCGCAGGAGAAAGCTCATAGAGCTTCTTGAGCAGTGCAACGCCGAGGGCAGGTATAACTTCGTTACGGATATCCTGATCAGATACAAGGGCATGAAGAAGGTCTACGGCTATATGCTTGATGGATACTGGTCAAATGTCGCCTCGGTTGAATCCTACTACCGCACGAATATGGACTTCCTGAAGCCTGAGGTCAGGGACTTCTTCTTTGCCCAGGAGCCGAAGATCTATTCCAAGGCACAGGATCTCCCTCCTGCAAAGTTCAATCAGGACGCTAAGGTCCGCGACTCGCTGATCGGTTCAGGAACCATCATCAACAGTGTCGTGGAGCATTCAGTTATCTTTAAGAACGTCTTTATCGGAAACAACACAGTGATCCGCAATTCGATCGTCCTTAACGGTGCCTACATCGGAGATAATGTCCGCGTAGAGAACTGCATCGTAGAGTCGAACGAGACACTGCTTTCAGATACGAGCTATGTCGGAGACGACCAGATAAAGATCGTCATCGAGAACAACAACAGGCTCGGTGTTTAATTCCAGATCGAAAGCCATTTGATAAAACCCGCCTCACAAAAGAGGCGGGCTTTTTATACGACTGCTTTTCCGTTGTACCTGTTCATCGCGGCGTCGATATCACCTTTTACGATAAGCTCACAGGCTTCGCAGGCATGGATGCTTGCCTCATCAAAAAGCTTTCTGTCTTCACTACTCATTCGGCCGAGCACATGCGCTATCATATCGCCGTGTGGCGCGAGCCTTCCGACTCCTACACGGATACGCACGAACTGGTCAGTCCCTAAATGTTCGATGATATTTTTAAGGCCGTTGTGGCCGCCGGCCGAACCCTTTTTCCTGATGCGGATACGTCCGCAGTCGAGCTCTACATCATCTGAAAAAATAATCACCTGGGACGCGGGATCCACTTTATAGAACGAGGCAAAATCACCGACTGCCTCACCGCTTAAATTCATGAAGGTCTGCGGCTTTATCAGGATCACCTTCTGTCCCTCTATAACTCCCTGTCCGCTTAACGCCTTGCGTTCAGACCTGTTTATCTCTATCCCGTGGCGGGCCGCAAGCAGATCGATCGTATCGAAGCCGGCGTTGTGCCTTGTGTGTTCGTATTTGCTGCCCGGATTTCCGAGCCCGGCTATCAGTATCATATTAACCTCCGTTTATTTTTTACAGAGTTTTATTATAGCAGACTTTACAAGTATGGTATAATAAAACTCTATGAAAGAAAAAGTTTTATCCACCAAAAACAAGCACGCGATAGGAATAAGCCTTGTTATTGCAGACTCGTTTTTCTTCTCGCTGATGACTCTGTTCGTAAGGCTTTCAGGCGATCTGCCGACTATGCAGAAATGCTTCTTCAGGAACGCGTTCGCGGCAGTCATTGCCATGATCACGCTCGCAAGGACTGATCAGAAATTCCATATAAAGAAGGGATCCCTGCCTGGACTGCTGGCGAGATCTGTTTCCGGCGGACTTGGCATGATCCTGAATTTCTACGCTATCGACAGGATAGGCCTCGCTGACGCGAATATCCTGAATAAGATGTCACCGTTCTTTGCCATCATTGCCTCGATCTTCATCCTGAAGGAGATTCCGAAGAAGGCGGACTGGATCGCGGTTATTGTTGCCTTTATCGGAGCTGTTTTTATCATAAAGCCTTCCGCAAATGTGGCGTCGCTCTACGCGCTCGCGGGACTTCTGGGAGGACTCGGAGCAGGAGTCGCCTATACCTTTGTCAGGAAGCTGGGGCAGCAGGGAGAGAGGGGACCGGTCATCGTCGCGTTTTTCTCGATATTTACCAGCTGTCTCTGCCTGCCGTTCATGATAGCGGATTTTCACCCGATGAGCGGAATGCAGTGGCTTTTCCTGATCTGCGCGGGACTTGCGGCAGCAGGCGGACAGTTCACTGTCACAGCTGCGTACAAATACGCCCCGGCAAAGAATATTTCTGTATTTGACTATTCACAGGTTATTTTCGCGTCGATCTGGGGAGCGGCATTTTTCGGAGAATTACCGGACTATCTCTCGGTTATCGGTTACGTTATTGTCATCGGCTGCGCAGTCATCCGCTGGGCATATCTGATGAAGCACGAATGATTTGAAAGGAGGATACTATGAATCCAACTGCACTTTTTAAGCTCCAGGGAGCTTTTAGAAAATTTCAGGCAGCACACCCGAAGGTCGTATCATATTTTTCAAGTGTGTTCGGAAACGGCATTCCGGAGGGAAGCGTTATAGAGCTTACTGTCACAAAGCCGGGTGAGGAGCCTGTCACTACAAATATGAGAGTGACACAGGATGACCTCGAACTGATAGAGACATTAAAGGAAATGCGATAATGGACAGATTCATTCTGCATTCTAAATATCAGCCTACCGGCGACCAGCCGGAGGCTATAAAGGAATTAGTCGACGGCTTCAGGGAGGGCAATCAGTTTGAGACGCTCCTTGGTGTCACCGGTTCGGGTAAGACCTTTACCATGGCAAATGTCATAGCAGCACTCAATAAACCGACTCTTATCATGAGCCACAACAAGACTCTTGCAGGACAGCTCTACAGCGAGATGAAGGAATTTTTCCCTGAAAACGCTGTAGAGTATTTTGTCTCATACTATGATTACTATCAGCCTGAGGCCTATGTGCCGCAGTCGGATACCTATATAGCGAAGGACTCGGCGGTAAACGATGAGATAGATAAGCTTCGTCTCTCTGCTACGGCAGCGCTCGCTGAGAGAAGGGACGTAATAGTTGTCGCCTCGGTTTCATGCATCTACGGCATCGGAAGTCCTGACGACTATGAGAACCTGATGGTATCACTGCGTCCTGGACAGGACAAGGACAGGGATGAGGTCATAAAGGAACTCATTGACATGCAGTACCTCAGGAATGACATGGATTTCAAGCGCGGCACCTTCCGTGTCAGAGGAGATACTCTCGAGGTGATCCCTGCGAATACGACGGACTATGCCTACAGGATAGAGTGGTTCGGAGATGAGATCGACAGGATAGTACAGACCGACCCCCTGACCGGAAGGGTGCAGTATGAGCTCTCACATGTGGCTATTTTTCCGGCGTCACACTATGTGGTCCCGAAGGAAAAAATAGAACGCGCCTGTGAGACGATAGAGGCGGAGCTCAAGGAGAGAGTTGATTTTTTCAAGGCGCATGACAAGCTCCTCGAGGCGCAGAGGATAGCTGAGAGGACGAACTTCGACGTAGAGATGCTGCGTGAGACTGGTTTCTGTTCAGGGATCGAGAACTATTCGAGGCATCTGACGGGAGCTGCTCCCGGCGAGCCGCCGAAGTGTCTTATCGATTATTTCGGGAATGATTTTCTTACGATAATAGACGAGAGCCATATCACGGTGCCTCAGATAGGAGGCATGTACAACGGCGACAAGGCCAGAAAGACGACTCTCGTGGACTAT
>JBJELA010000022.1:0-3638 GCA_051878915.1 Candidatus Weimeria sp. | reverse complement strand
TAAGCGAAGATACCGTTAAGCTCATCATCACGGAATACATGATGGAGGCTGTTGCAAGAAATGAGATACTTGCAAAGCTGGAAAACAGACTTGACGGAATGAAAGATAGCGAAAAGCTGTCTGTTAAGGAAATAAAGGATATGCTGGACGGCTTTAATGAGGATGAAGTATGAGTACAGCAAAAGAACGACTTATGGAGAAAGTCTTGCAACATTCTGTATCCAATACGTGGGATAAAGCTTCGAAAGAATGGTTTGTAACAGATATGTTTGTTGATGAATCAGGTGAAAGTACCTGTATCTGCGGTCATAAACATTTAAAAGATGTTTATATAATCTGCAACAGTTTTACGGCGGAGGAGCTATATCCTATTGGCAGCGAGTGTATAAAAAGATTTAACAATGAAGCAATGAATGATGAGGCTGAAGATTGCAGATTGTGGGGATTATTTACACACCAACTTTTGTCCGGAACCAGAATCAACGTTTCAAAACTGGATTTTTCGATAGTTAATTACCTTAAAGAAATGGAATATATCTCAGATGATGAGTATGACATATTATTTCGAACCAGTCTCGGTACAAACCGGAATAGTAATGAAAAAGCTGAAGCTGACCGTATTATAAATGATAAGGTCAGAAAAAAACTTAATGATGATAGAAGGCGCGATATCAGCCATTATAAGGAGAATATATGCTCATAGGCAGAGTAGTTCGCTTACAGCCGAATAAAGAACAGGAAGCTGCATTCCGCCGTTTTGCAGGGACAAACCGCTTCGCATGGAATACCTGTAAAGCGTACTACGATAAAACGAGGATGGAAAAACACGAATATGCTTCCATCTCTGATATGATGAAACATCTTCAGGATATGAAGCATAATGATTTGGCTTATGCATGGCTAAATGATGTACCTGAAGCCATTACAAAGCAGGCGATAAAAGACCTGCATAAAGCTTATCAGAAGTACTATAAAGACCGCAAAACGATGAAGCCTGATCCCAAGCATCCCGATAAAGGCAAGCCACGTTTCAAAAAGAAATATAAATGTCAGGAATCTTTCTATCAGAGGACTGACAACATACACAAGATCGATGATATACATATCAAAATAACAGGTATTAAGAAGCCTGTAAAGTGTGCCATGCTCCGTGGTATCGACCTGCCTGAGCATATACAAAATCCGAGGATAACTTATGATGGAAAATACTGGTATCTGTCTTACTCTTATGAGATAGCTGAATCTAATATCGTATCAGATTACGATCGAGAAACACTAGGCATTGACCTCGGTATAAAAGACTTTGCTATTCTGTCAGACGGGCAGCACTTCAGAAATATCAACAAAGACCCGAAGGTCAGAAAACTCCGTAAGAGGCTTAAGCACCTTCAGCGTGAAGTTTCTCGTAAGTATGAAGCTAATTGCACGACTGACAAGAACGGCAAGAAGATATACCATAAGACGAACAATATCAAAAAGATTGAACAGCAGATACGGCTCATATACAGGAAGATTACAAACATCTGGACAACATATATGTACGAGGTAGCGAAGGCTGTAGCAAAAACCAAACCGCAGACCATAGTTATTGAGGACTTAAATATCAAAGGGATGATGCAGAATCCTCATCTGGCGAGAACCGTGGCTGAAGAAAACTTCTATAAGTTCAGGCAGATACTCACCTACAAAGGTCAGATGAACGGTATTGCCGTTAAATTTGCTGACAGGTGGTATCCGTCATCTAAGAAATGCAGCTGCTGCGGAAATATAAAACACGATCTGAAGCTGTCTGACAGGACATACCACTGTCTTGTATGTGGTTTTACAATAGACCGTGACGAGAACGCGGCAATAAACCTTGAAAGATGTGACAGATTCAAAAAGATAGCTGTCGCATAATAAACATGTAAACAATCCAAACTAGGTGTCCGTTACACCGAAGTCAAGCCCCATGTCATCACTCTTATGAGGAGATGACTATAGAGTTGCGCAAAACCTAATTAGCAGACTACATCGTAAAAGGGAACTCGCTGAAAGGGGAAGCATTTTAAGTTTTTATAACTTAGTGCAAACGGTTAAATATTGTCTCTATCACTGAGGCTTTTCTGTTCGGTCTGCCCTTCCAGAGTATCTTTTCGTTTTTCGGAACATGGAGAAAATTCTGCATTTTGTTTTCCTCTTTCTTTTTATAATAAAATAGACCCTTCTATGGATGTTTTGGTATTTATAATTTTCGTCAGGATTTCTTATCCCTTTCTATAAAGAAAACACTTTATCGGTTGTGTATAAGTATCCAAAAGCACTTTGTATATAATAATACAAAAACACTTTGCTGACAAGCACACAAAGTCTGTTATAAGAGATAAATATGCGGGGCAACGGAAGAGTGCTGTAAAAAGGCATAAAGAAAGGTCCTGTAAGGGAGCAGGACCTGTCTTTATAATATCATGCTGATGCTTTTTGTCAACAGAAGCCTATCTTGTCCTTATCACGGGTATCTGCGATCCGTCCACAAGGAACGGCCTCTCACCGAATTTCTGCTCGCACATATAAAAGAGCTTATCCATACGCTCCTTAAACGTGCCTTCAGTAACTTCAGTCTTTAGTTTCTTCTTTATCCAGTCGGATATCTCATTTGTATCCTGTCTGCCGACCGTGATGAACACGAGCAGATATTTCTTTCTTTTATGCGTAAGTTCTGTAACAACCATATCCTTTTTAAGCGAACGCTTTCGCCCGTCCTTCCTTCTGCTTTTCTATACAGTGCCTGAACATCTTTACGGCGCACTGGCGGAATTTCTCTTCCGACATATCCCTAACATGCATGACTACCTTATCAGTCCCCTTGTCCCTTGTGACCTCAAGGTCAAAGAATTCGTCAAGTTCTGAAATGACGATCCTCGGATACGGGAGGCCCGCCGTATACCAGCCGTTCTCCCTCGCCTTCTTTTTCTCAAGAGAGTAGTAGCGGTGAATGTGGTTATTGATATAACGGCAGGCGACCTGTCTTACACGTCCTGCTATGTAGTCGTATTCGTAGTGGTTCTTAAACTCATATTCCTTAACCCCGCTTTCGGAGATATATCTGATCTCTTCCATAAGACCGTCCCCGGCAAGGATTTCCGGCTCATTCTTTTTCATGATAATCACCTTTTAAAACTCCCCTGCATTAAAGCACAGAGGATGTTTTTCCCTTCTATATATGTCTTGGTATTTTTTAATAAAAAGATTTCCAAGTGATAAGAATGTACCTTTAATTTACAAAAACCTAAGAATTGGGACTTAAAAAAATTCTTATCCCTCAGAAATCTGAAGTCCCCAAATATACCAAGACATAAGTAAAGCAGGGCGTCTCTGGGACGGACAGGAGATTTTGGTCTTAAATCCCAAGACAAATATGCAAAGCAAAAATATATGGAAGGAGACAGCAGTGCGAAGATTAAGTCCGAAAGACCAGAAAAAAGCGACTGACGCTCTTATGAGCGGCAGACATCCATACCTTCACGGGGAAAAACACCCGTATTTCGGCTCAGACCTTGACGTGCTCTGCGACCTCTCCTACGATTACATCGGAAAAGGCAATACCTGGTACATGGTGCGTATCGAAAACAGGGTATGCCATTTCCTTTCAACTCCTA
>JBJELA010000021.1:0-3643 GCA_051878915.1 Candidatus Weimeria sp. | reverse complement strand
TTTTCACTCGATGTAAAAGCCCTCGATGTCAGATATGTAAAGCTCCTGGATTATTTTTCCGAGACTCATTATGCCATAAAAATTACCGGAAAAATTTCCGGTGGCAGTTTCTATATAAATAAAATCAGAGCCGGACAGGCGATGGAGAGCGATTCCTTAAAGCCTGTTTCTGAGAATCTGATAAAGTCAATGGTCGAAAGGCTGCGTACTTCCCAGATAGTTCCGCAGAATCCCGACAGTGACAGGACTTTTTCAATTACCAGGATTCCTGACCTGAGGGACTATGTCAGATGTACCGAGGAAACACTCCCTGAGAATATCCGCGACTGGGCACATTCAACCCTCAGGCTTTTAGATGATGATACGATCGGTGCCGATGAGAAGAGACATGCTCAGCATGCGCTTTCGCTTATGATGAGCGTACAGTGGAAGACTTCATTTTTTGAACCGATAGATCCTCATGAGGCAAGAAGGATCCTTGATGAAGAACTCTATGGACTTGAAGAGGTAAAGCAGAGGGTAATAGAGACCATAATACAGATAAACAGGACGCATACCCTTCCGTTCTATGGTCTGCTTTTAGTAGGACCTGCCGGAACAGGTAAGTCTCAGATAGCGTATGCGGTTGCCAGGATCTTAAAGATGCCGTGGGCAGTCCTCGATATGAGTACAGTGCGTGATCCAAGCGCTCTGACAGGCAGCTCAAGGATATATGTGAACGCCAGAACCGGAAGGATAATGGATGCCTTTGTAAAGGCAGGCTCATCTAATGTCGTATTTGTAATAAATGAGCTCGATAAAGCCGACGCCAATACCTCAAATGGCAATTCAGCTGATTCGCTTCTTACCCTTTTTGATAATCTTGGATTTACTGACAACTATATGGAGTGCGCGATCCCTACTAATGGAGTCTACCCTATAGCTACGGCAAATGATATTTCAAAAATAAGCGGCCCTCTGCAGTCGAGGTTTGCAGTAATTGAAATTCCTGACTATTCTCCGAAGGAGAAGAAGATAATTTTCAGGGATTATTCTCTGCCAAAGATCCTGAGGCACCTCGGAATGAAGCCAGAGGAGTGTTCACTTACAGAGGCTGCGATCGACAGGATTATAGAGCACTTTCACAATACACCCGGTTGCCGAGACCTCGAGCAGGCGGCTGAGCATCTGGCTGCGCACGCCCTGTACGAGATCGAAGCCACAGGAAAGAAGACAATCCGTTTCAATGAGACGGCAGTAAACAGAATACTTGGATTCTGATTGACGAAATATCTGGTTTCAGATAAAATGAAATTCAGATAAATACGTAAGAAAAAATTTACATAATAAGTATTAGTATTTCAATTATCAGGTGATAGGGAAATCTATGGGAATAGGAGATAATTTAAAGCAGGCAGGAAATGATCTGATGAACAGCGTAAATCGCGCGGTTTCAAGCGGTGATTTTTCACATTTAAGCTCTGATATAAACTGGCAGTTAAGAGAGCTTCAGCGCCAGATGATGGACAGCGCTGTCCAGACGGGGCAGAATATCTTCAGAGGAAAACAGGGGCAGAATGAGTCTTATTCCAATGGAACGCAGACCTTTACCCAGAACAATTCCTCCGCGCAGGGCAATCCTTATAACAGGACTTATGGCAGTCCTGCTGAGAAGGAGCATCAGACTGACTTTACGAACCCGGTAAAGAACGGACGCGGTTCAAAAGACGCAAATGTTATCGAGATTATTTTTCTTGTTATTTTTACAGTGATATTTATCCTGTCACTCGCAGGCGGTCTGTTGAATAAAATCTTTGGCTTATTTGTACTCGGAACAGTCTGCTTGATTGCGGATGTTATTCTTTTTATCCTGCACTCCCGTACCAGAAAGGCCTTAAAGTCGTACTCCGATTTTGAGAAATACAGGGTTATCATTGGAAATGATGAGTATGAGACCATAGACGAGCTTGCGCTGAGGACCAGGGAGCAAAAGGACCAGATTATTTCTGAACTGAAGGGCCTTAAGAAAGCAGGATATCTGCCAAAGGCTGTTCTCGATGACAAAGAAACCGTTGTTGTTCTTTCTGATTATGCCTACCGCTATTACATGGATTACGAGAAACAGCAGCAGAAGGCTGAGGCCTCAGAGGCAGCTGACATGAAGCTTCCTGAAGAGGCAAGAGCCGTGATAGCACAGGGTGAAAAGTATATAGCTGATTTTCATCACTTGAATGATATAATCCCTGATGAAGGTCTTTCAGAGAAGCTTGACAGGCTTGAGAAGATTATTAAGAAGATTTTTGAAGAGGTAAGAAGGAGGCCGCAGAAAGCCTCTGATCTGCACAGGCTGTTAGATTATTATCTGCCTACGACAAAGAAACTCGTACAGGCTTATGCGGATTCAGAGAATAATCCTGATACCGAAAATATATCTCAGATCAAGAGTGAGATTGAAAGCTCGCTTGATATGATAAACAGTGCCTGTGAAAAGATCTTTGACCAGATGTTTTCGGAGGACGCTATGGACATTTCATCTGATATCAATGTGATGAAGCAGATGATGGAACAGGATGGTCTTGTTAACGATCAGAAGAAAGGGTAAAAAAAATGGAAGAGACAAAAAATGATGCGGGGATCAAGCTGGAGTTTGGCTCAGAAGACCAGTCTGCGCCAGAAGCGCCGGCTGCATTAGATGAAAAGAAGCTTGAGAGTGACCTTGAAGAGTCCGCAAGACTTACTCCTGAGGAAAAAGCGCAGGTAGATGCTTTTGCTGAAAAAATTGATATCAATAATTCAGCCGCAGTCCTGAACTATGGGGCCGCAACCCAGAGGAAACTTTCTGATTTTTCACAGTCTACCATTGAAAAAGTAAAGACCAGTGATATGGGTGAGGTCGGAGGTCTGTTAACCGGACTTATTACTGAGCTGAAAGGGTTTGACATCGAAGAAAATGAAAAAGGCTTCATGGGCTTTTTCAAGAAAAGCGCTAATAAACTTACAGCCCTTAAGGCAAAGTACGCGTCCATAGAGACGAATGTCAATACTGTCTCGCGTGAGCTCGAAAAACATCAGGTGACTCTCTTAAAGGATATCGATATCCTAGACAAGATGTATGATCTGAACCTTAATTATTTCAAGGAGCTTACGATGTACATCCTTGCCGGAAAGCAAAAGCTTGAGCAGGTAAGAAGCACCGACTTAAAGGACCTTCAGGCAAAGGCTGAGGCCTCCGGACTTCCTGAGGATGCCCAGAGGGCAAAGGATTTAGCCGATAAGTGCAACCGTTTCGAGAAGAAGATCTACGACCTTGAGCTCAGCAGAAACATTGCTCTTCAGACCGGACCTCAGATCAGGCTCGTTCAGTCAGCTGACACTGAGATGGCTGAGAAGATTCAGTCAACCATCGTAAATACCATCCCTCTCTGGAAAAACCAGATGGTAATTGCTCTCGGAGTGGAGCATTCGAATCAGGCTGCCCGTGCTGAAAGAGAAGTTAACGATATGACAAACGAGCTTCTCAAGAAAAATGCCGACAAGCTAAAGACTGCGGTTACAGAGTCTGCAAAGGAGTCTGAGCGCGGCATCGTTGATATAGAGACGCTTAAGCATACCAATGAGACTCTTATTTCTACAATCGATGAAGTTATTTCCATCCAGCAGAATG
>JBJELA010000020.1:0-3649 GCA_051878915.1 Candidatus Weimeria sp. | reverse complement strand
ACTCAAGAAAGGCGTCCATAACAGCGTAGAACTTTTTTTCATCAAGAGGCTTTATCAGGAATCTGAAGGCATTCACCTCAAATGATTCATAAACCGCATCAGGATAACTCGTCAGAAAAATAAGAGTTGAAAAACACTGTCTGCTGCGCAGAATTCTTGATGCTTCAATTCCATCCATCTGAGTACTGTTAAACATATAATCCATGAATATCAGATTATACTCTTTCAGTGACAAAATCAGATCCTCTCCGCAGCAATATTCATCAGCTGTGTAACTAAGCTCCTTATCAGCGAAGTAAGTGTCAAGCATTCTTATTATTTGTCCCCGCATTTCCTCGTTGTCATCACATATTGCTATTTTTATAACCATTCATAAACCTCTTTTACGATATCACATAAAGTCGAACATCGACAGCTGGTTGCTCTCCGGCAGTCCGTTCAGAAGTCCGAGCCGCTTCATGGTATCACAGATAGTCTGTGATACTTTTCCTCTCTCCTTGATGTCGTCGATTGACAAAAATTCCTGCTGTGAAGCCGCGATAGCCAGCGATTCGGCAGCCGTATCGCCCATGCCGTCGATGGATGAGAACGGAGGAAGAAGCTTTCCATCAATTATCTGGAAATACCTCGCGTCTGACCTGTACAGATCTATCGGAAGGAACTCAAATCCGCGGGCGTACATCTCCTGAACTATCCTCATATCCCTGTAGCTTCCCTTGTCCTTTGCGGTCAGCTTCTCACCGCTCTTCTCCTTATCATCGATTTCCTGCAGATAGTGCTTTAAGGTCTCCTCACCCATGCACATCTTTTCATATGAAAAATCAGTCGCTCTGATCGAGAAAAAGGCTGCGTAGTAAGCCAGCGGATAGAACACCTTGAAATATGCTATCCTCCATGCCATCATGACATATGCTGCCGCATGAGCCTTCGGGAACATGTACTTGATTTTTTCACATGAGCCCTTATACCAGTCAGGCACACCGTGAGCCTTCATGTCAGCAACCCACTGCGGCCACTCTTTGACCTTTCCCTTGGCGACCTTTCCCTTACGGACACGCTCCATGATAGTAAAGCTCTCCTCCGGATCCAGGCCTTTATTTATCAGGTAGATCATGATATCGTCACGGCAGCAGATACAGGTGGAAAGTGTTGCGGTACCGCTTTCGATCAGATCAGCGGCATTTCCGAGCCACACATCTGTACCGTGGGAGAGACCGGAGATCCTGATAAGGTCTGAGAACATCTGAGGCTTGGCCTCCTTAAGCATCTCCATGGCAAAATCAGTACCGAACTCCGGAATTCCCAGAGTTCCCATATCTGTGTTTTTCCATAACTGCTCCGGCGTCACATGGAGAGCAGACGTGTTCTTGAACAGACTCATGACCGACTTGTCATCGAGAGGTATCTTTGTCGCGTCAAGGCCTGTCAGATCCTCAAGCATCCTGATCATCGTAGGATCATCGTGTCCTAAGATATCAAGCTTCAGCAGGTTCGAATCTATCTTATGATAGTCGAAGTGGGTCGTTATTATATCACTTGTCATATCATTTGCCGGATGCTGGACCGGGGTGAAGGTATCTATCTCCTCACCCACAGGCAGAACGACAATACCGCCAGGATGCTGGCCGGTCGTACGCCTTACACCAGTACAGCCCTCTACTATCCTGTCTATCTCGCAGTGACGTTTCTTTATTCCATGCTCGTCACAGTAGTGCATTATATATCCGTAAGCAGTTTTATCGGCAAGAGTACCAATGGTACCAGCCTTGAATGTCTGTCCGTCACCAAAGATCACGGCGGTATAGGCATGAGCCTTTGACTGATAATCACCCGAGAAATTCAGATCGATATCAGGCTCCTTGTTCCCCTTGAATCCAAGGAAGGTCTCAAACGGGATATCAAAGCCCTGCTTGGTCAGCTCATGACCGCAGACCGGGCAGATCTTATCAGGCATATCACAGCCGGAATTTCCCGCAAAGGCCTTTACCTCAGGTGAATCGAAATCCACATAGTGGCACTTCGGGCACAGATAGTGAGGAGGCAGAGGATTTACCTCTGTGATACCGGCCATTGTGGCTACAAACGATGAACCAACGGAACCACGGCTTCCTACCAGGTATCCGTCCTCGACAGACTTCCACACAAGCTTCTGCGCGATAATATACATAACGGCGTAGCCATTCGAGATGATCGAGTTAAGCTCTCTTTCAAGGCGCGCTGAAACCTGCTGGGGCAGATCTTCTCCGTACATCTCATGAGCCCTCGTGTAACAGATCTTCCTCAGCATTTCATCAGAATTTTCGATTACCGGCGGGCACTTATCAGGACGGGTTGGCTTTATGAAATCGACCATGTCTGCGATCATATTCGGGTTATCTATAACTACCTCGTGAGCCTTTTTTTCTCCCAGATATGAGAACTCGGAAAGCATCTCGTCAGTCGTATGCAGATAAAGAGGAGGCTGGCTGTCTGCTCCCTTCATCTCCTTCTCAGCCTGTATGATACGCCTGTAGATCTCATCCTCGGGATTTAGAAAATGAACGTCACAGGTGGCGCAGACTGGCTTGTTGAATTCTTCTCCAAGGGCAACTATCTTCCTGTTGATCTCGTTCAGTCCCTCTTCATCAGTTATCCCGCTCTTCTCGTCTGAAAGCAGAAAGCGGTTGTTGCCGTTCGGCTGGATCTCAAGATAATCATAGAATGAGACTATCCTTGAAATCTCCGCCTCGTCTTTTCCAAGAAGAACTGCCTGATAGAGCTCGCCTGCCTCACAGGCACTTCCTATGATAAGGCCTTCCCTGTGCTTTATGACCTCACTCTTAGGAACCCTCGGGTACCTCCTGTAGTACTTAAGATGCGACAGGGAAACAAGCCTGTAGAGGTTAATTCTGCCTACATCGTTTTTGGCAAGAACTATGCAGTGGTGAGGCTTGGCCTTCATAATGGCCTCAGCATCCATTTTTCCCTGCTCATTTATTTCAGCCAGGGTTTCGATGCCCTTCGCCAAAAGCTTCTTAGACAGCTCTATAAAAATAAGCGCGGTACACTCTGCATCGTCGACCGCCCTGTGATGGTGGCCCAAGTGCACGTCAAGAGCCTTTGCTACATTATCGAGAGTCAGTTTTCCGATACCAGGGATTAAGTATCTCGCCATAGGCATTGTATCTGCAAAAGTAAAATCCCAGTCTATGCCAAGCTTTCTGGCTTTATTGTGAATGAATCCTGTATCGAAGTCAGCATTGTGGGCGACAAGGACAGCGTCACCTGTGAATTCTTTGAACTTTGGCAGGATCACATCTATTCCATCTGCATCCGCCACATCAGAATCTGTGATACTCGTAAGCTCCGTGATCCTGAAAGGTATCGGTACCTTAGGATTTACAAATTCACTGAAACGGTCGATGATCTCGCCGTCCTTTACTTTCACTGCGCCTATCTCTATGATCTCGCAGCTGTCGGCATTAAGTCCTGTGGTCTCTATATCGAAGACGACAAAGGTGTCATCCAATGTCTGGTCCTTTACATTCGTACAGATAGTCTTTGTATCATCTACGAGGTAGATCTCGCAGCCGTAAATGATCTTGAAGTCCTCATGACCTTCTACCGCAGCGGCAGCATCCGGGAAAGCCTGCACAACACCGTGGTCGGT
>JBJELA010000019.1:0-18319 GCA_051878915.1 Candidatus Weimeria sp. | reverse complement strand
GGAATCTAACCTTTTGAACTTAACTTAATGACATTGGCCGTGAATAGTAACTATTCAGAATTTCATGGCGGCTGAAAACAATATAGCATAATATATCCATGTATATGATGGTTATAAACAATAAAAGGAAGGATTGGAGAAAAATTGCATATAAAGTCAAACTACAGCTGGCTGAAACATTCTGACTTCATGCTGATAGATCTCATTTCTCTGTTCTGCGCATTTACTATTTCATATAGATTAAAATTCAAGGATTTCGGATTTATATATTCGGCTAACTGGATGGGACTTCTCGTCATCATCCTTTTAGTTGACGTAGTGCTTACTCTGCTTATGAACCCCTACAGTGGGATTCTCAGAAGGGCATTTTATGAAGAGATAGCGAAGACAGGCATTCTGGCTGTCTATAATTTCGTTATAGCCACGATCCTGTTTTACCTGTTGAAGATCGGAGTACTGTTCTCCCGTGAGATGCTTATCGAGATGTACCTGATATATTTTGTCATGGTACTTTTCCTTAAGTATTTCTGGAAAAAGCTGCTGCTGTCGGGAAAGATCCGAACAAGACTCAACAGGCCTATCAAGCTTTTTATCATCAGTTCATCAGAGAACATGGATGAGATAAAAAAGCGGGCAGAAGCCGGTGACTTCAAGCAGTATGAGATAGTTGGCAGCTGTGATGAAACAGGGCTGTCTGAGTTTGCTGATTACTGTGTTTCAAATGATGTAAACGAGGTGCTCATTGCGGAAGACCTGTCAAAAATTCCAACGGACAGTCTTCACAGGCTTATTGAGAATGGAATAGGAATTCACATAGATATCTCTTCTCTGCTTGGTTTTGAGACAGAGTCCCAGCAGATCTCACATGTCGGATCGAACAACACTTTGGCAGTCGGTACTTATGTATTTACCGCTAGTCAGGTATTTTTCCTGTGGGTAAAGAGACTGTTCGATATCATTTTCGGCCTGATCGGCTGTATTATCCTTGTACCGATGACTATTGTGATAAAATGCGCTTACCTGATTTCTGGTGATAAGTACAGGATTTTTTACACCCAGGACAGGATCGGCGAAAACGGCAGGCACATCAGGATCTTAAAGTTCCGCACCATGGTTAAGGATGCCGATAAGAAGCTGGATGAGCTGTTAAAAAATGAAGATAACCTTAAGGAATGGCAGGCTAACCAGAAGCTCAAGGATGATCCGCGAATCACCCGTGTGGGCAGATTTCTCCGACGCACAAGCCTTGATGAGTTCCCTCAGTTTATCAATGTCTTGAAGGGAGAGATGAGCATAGTCGGACCGCGGCCTCTTGTGGCTGGTGAGCTCGAAGCCCACAATGGCCTTAAGCTTTACAGAAGAGTCAAACCGGGCATCACCGGATGGTGGGCCTGCAACGGCAGGAGCAATATCGACTATCACGAGAGACTCGACCTCGAGTATTATTACATCAAGCATTTTTCACTATATCTGGACATCCTCTGCATACTGAGAACGATTGCGGCGGTTTTTAAGAAAGAGGGTGCCGAGTAAAATGAAAGCCAGCGGACAAATAAGAGTGGCGCAGATGCTTGCGCGGATGGATTACGGCGGTATCGAGATGGTGGTTATGAACTACTACCGTCATATCGACCGCAGTAAGATTCAGTTTGATTTTATCGTTTTTGAGGGCTCGAAGCTGCCGCAGAGAAAAGAGATAGAGGAGCTCGGCGGAAGAATCTATGAGGTTCCGTCGCTTAAGAATCCTTCTGCGTATTGCAGGGCGGTCCTCGGGCTCTTTGAAAAAAACAGATACGATATCGTCCATGCGAATATGAATACGCTCTCTGTATTTCCACTCCGCATGGCAAAAAAGGCTGGAATTCCTGTGCGGATCTGCCACAATCATTCTACAGCCGGTCCTGGAGAAACTAAAAAAAATATTTTAAAAAATATCCTGCGGCATTTTTCAAGGATTTATCCTAATGAGCTTTTTGCCTGCTCGGAATACGCCGGGAGGTGGCTCTATGGCGACAAAGCTTCTTTTCGTGTGATAAAGAACGCGATAGACATCGGCAGGTTCAGGTATGATGAGAAAACAAGGACTGAGATAAGGAAAAAGCTCGGAATCGATGACAAGCTGGTACTAGGCCATGTCGGAAGATTTGAGCCTCAGAAGAATCATGACTTTCTTCTGGATATTTTTCACTCAGTCCATCAGATAAATCCGGAGACAGTGCTTCTTCTGATTGGTGGAGGAGAGCTCGAGGATCAGATGAAAAAGAAAGCGGAAGAGCTTGGACTAAAGGATTCTGTATTTTTCACCGGGACGATGAATGACTGCGCGCCATACTATCAGGCTATGGACGCTTTTGTTCTGCCTTCGCTGTATGAAGGCCTGGGAATGGCGGCAATCGAGGCGCAGACGGCCGGGCTGCCGTGCTTTTTATCAGACAGAGTTCCTGAGGAGGCGGATTTTCTCGACAGCACATATACTGTTCCTCTTGAACAGAAGCCGGAGGATTGGGCAAAGCTCATACTTGAAAAAACGACGAAGAACAAGCGGCTGGATACACATCTGAAGATACAGGAAGCCGGGTACGATATAGAGACAGAGGCTGAAAAGCTGATGGACATCTATGCAGAGCTTGCAGATACAGAAATGAATGTGAAAAAATACAGCTGACGTACTTTTGACGAATGTACCTATTGAAAAGCCACTATGAATAAAAAAATAAGAATTTTACATTTTGAATTAAGTGAAAATGTGGGAGGGATTGAATCGTTCCTTCTTAACCTGTATTCCGCTATTGACAGGGACAGGTACCAGTTTGACTTTATTACTACATCGGACCACCCTGCGCTTGGCAGGCAGCTGGAAGAACTTGGAGGGCACATCGTAAAGGTGTCGCCATACAGGCAGGTGTTCTCATATACAAGGGATATTAGAAATGTGCTGACTACTGGCTATGATATAGTACATATTCATAAGAATTCGGCTGCAAATGTCATTCCTTTTAAGGTGGCTTCAGAATTTCCTTCGACAAAAGTGATTGCTCATTCGCACAATACCATGCCGAATGGTGGAAAAGCCTTATCATTTTTACACCGTATAAACAAGTCGTATCTCTGGAAAAATTCTGACATACACCTGGCATGTTCTACTGTGGCAGGTGAATGGATGTATGGCAAAGACAAAAAATTTGAGATTATTCCGAACGGTATTGATGCTCAAAAATTTGTTTACAGCGATTCTGAAAGTGAAGAAACAAGAAAATCTCTGGGAATATCTGAATCAACATTTGTTGTGGGACATGTAGGCAGATTTACAGAGCAGAAGAACCATGTGGGCCTGATTCATATTTTTGATGAGATACACAGAATAAATCCTGACAGCGTTTTGCTTTTAGTGGGTGATGGTTCGTTAAAAAAGCATATTGAAGAACTGGTGAAACCATTAAACTGTAGAAGGGCTGTCAGATTTCTTGGGATAAGAGATGATGTCGGAAAACTGCTTAAGTGTATGGATGCGTTTCTGATGCCTTCTCTTTATGAGGGATTTCCTGTAGTCTGCATAGAAGCTCAGGCAGCCGGACTATATCTGTGGCTTTCTGATACTATAACAAAGGAAGTCGGAATAACTGATCAGGTTGAGTGGTTTAACCTTGGAGAGAAAAATATTGCAAAGAGGATTGTTGAAAAAGGAAGACCACGTGCTGACCAACGGTTACTCTGTAACCAGGAGATTGTGCGAAAAGGGTATGATTATAAATCCCTTGCATATAGAATCGACGAAATTTATCAGAATTTATCAGAATGACAAATATGACGAAAGTAAAGATTGGCGCGGTAGTAGTTTTATATAATCCGGATGAAGTAACAGCCGGTATCATAAAGAGATATCCCCGACTTGACAGCATCGTGTTAATAGATAATTCCAGTAAGGACAATTCAGGGTTATTTAAGGAACTGGATGAAGCAGAATATATCCCGCTAATAAATAATACTGGTATTGCGGCTGCTATGAATAAGGGAATCAGGCTTCTGGTCAATAAGGGAATCGATTATGTGATCACTATGGATCAGGATAGCCAGCTGACAGAATCGATTGTCAGTATTTACAGAGAATATCTGACTTCACATAAAGAAATTCTTGCTTTAACGCCACAATATCTGACTGACAGAAGTGTCCCTGAGGATATCAAAGGAACGGAAAAGGTAACATTCTCACTGCAGTCCGGAACGCTTTTTGATAAAAGAATTTTTGATGAAATAGGCTTTTTTGACGACAAACTTTTTATCGAAGTAGTTGATCTGGAATTCTTTTTACGAATGAAAACACATGATATTCCCTTAATCCGATGTAATGAAGCCGTTTTACAACACCATCCTGCGATAACGCATGAGAAGAGGATAGGCAGGAAGACCATCAGATATGGAGTTGCATCGCCTTTGAGATATTACTATGGGGCCAGAAATCTATACTATGTATTTCATAAATATCATAGTAAGGAAATGCTGAAGGGGCTGCTGACCAGATATGCGAAGGTGTTGTTATTATTTGATGACAAAAAGAACTATCTGAAGGCTATGAATGAGGGGATACGTGATGCCAGGAATAATGTATTTGGAAAAAAACTGAGTATTAATGACTGATACAGACAGAAAAGCAGTGAAATGTCATTCCTTACTATTCCCTGTTGAAAATCTTCTGAAAATCCTTCATAATAGAGATAAATGATTTGATGACAGAGGATTTGAGGGCAGAATGGCACTGGAGACTACGGATTTATTCAGGCAGAACCTTTCGCGGGCCAAGGGGCTGCATCAGATGACTGACGAGGAAGTCAGGAAGGTCCAGCAGGTCGTCTATTCGATCACAAAGGATATCGCGCAGATCTGCGAGGAGAACGGCATACCGTATATGCTCGGCGGAGGCTCTGCGCTCGGCGCTGTGCGGCACGGCGGTTTTATTCCGTGGGACGACGACCTCGATGTAAATATCCGCAGGAAGGATATCGACAGGCTTGTGGACCTGATAGAGGAGAAGTATCCGGACAAGTACTATGTCGAGATGCCGCTTCGGACACCTGGATACTACAGCTCGTTTGCCCAGGTGCAGCTTAAGGGCACGACTTTCAGGGAGTACCTCTGGCAGGAGGACGGCAAATGCGGCATCAAGGTAGACCTCTGGATTCTGGAGAATGTCTTCGACAATCCGGTAAAGCGCCGCATTCAGGGAATCCTCTGTGATGGCGGCTCACTGATCCTTTCGCGTATCAGGATGCACAAGGAGAAGAAGGGGTTCCTCCATCTGGCGGAGGGGAATAAGAAGGGACAGCGGCTTATTAAAATAAAAGCTGCGCTCGGTGCCCTGCCTTCGCTGTCACCATGGTGGTGGTACAGGAGAGTACAGCATTGGTATTCGATGTGCCACGATGAGAATTCGAAGTATGTATCATTTCCGTCGGGCAGGAAGCATTTTTTCGGGGAGATGTATGAGAGAGAAAAGTACTGCGACACAGTCAGGATGAAGTTCGAGGACTCGGAGTTTCCGGTCACGAAGGACTACGACCACTACTTCCACGCGCTCTATCCAGGGGATTACATGCAGCTTCCTCCGGAGGACAAGCGCGAGAGACATACGCTCTACGAGCTTAAATTTAAGGAAGATTGAAAGAATTCGCACAATAAAACGTTATAATAAACAGTTGACACTAAAAATTTCACATTCTGTTCTTGTTACAGAAATAATCTTCAGATAACATATTTATGACGAAATTATTTCAACGGACAGGAGTGAATTTATGAAGTTCGGTGTGTTGTATAACAAGAGCAACCAGAATCTGGGTGATGACATTCAGGCCTATGCCGCTTCGCTTTTCTATCCGCAGATAGATTGCGTGGTAAACAGGGAGGGACTGCCGGCGTTCAGGCCAGATGACGGAAAGCCCGTGGCTGTGATCATGAGCGCCTGGTTTATGTGGAAAAAATGGAACTGGCCGCCGTCACCCTATGTATATCCGCTGTTTGTCGGCTTCCACTATGCTGACCACCAGTTGTCGGATCAGCCGGGAAGCCCGATAAAGTACGAGTATCTGACCGGAGAGGGCGCCGAATATCTGAAGGCTTACGGGCCGATAGGCGCCAGGGACATTCACACCGTGGAAAGACTCAGGAAAAACGGGATAGACGCCTATTTTTCAGGCTGTATCACCCTGACTCTGCCGAAGCAGAAAAGGGAGGACAGAGGCAGGTACATCTGTTTAGTGGATGTAGACAGAAGAGTAGTGAAAAAAATCCGCAAGGACATGGAGGGCAGCGGAATAGAGGTCCGCGAGTACACTCACACCAAGAAGAGAGACAGAAAGGCCGGCGCTGTAGAGCGTGAGGCGGAGGTCGTAGAGAGGCTTACCGAGTACCAGAACGCGGTATGTGTGGTCACGAAGAAGCTTCACTGCGCGCTGCCGTGCCTCGCGATGGAGGTCCCGGTGCTTCTGGTGAAGGATATGGCAGATGATATCAGGTTCACTCCTTATTACGACTTCCTTCACTGGGTAAGGCCGAAGGATTTCCTGAGCGGGAAATGCGGCTATGATCTTACTGATCCGCCTGAGAACAAGCCGGATTACAAGCCTTACAGGGAACAGCTGATAAAGACCTGCCGGGAGTTTGTCGACAGTGTAAAGGACAGAGACCTTTCGAGAGAGGATATCTGCCGGTACAGGGAGGATCCCAAAAAGGTGCTGCGCTGGAGGATAGAGACCACAGAGAAGGTCCTGCCGATGTGGATCGAAGAGCTTGAGAAGACAGCCAGAGAGTGCTCCGATCTCCAGAAGGAGAACTGGAAGCTGATGAAGCAGACCGGTGAATACCGGGAGAAATACAGCTTCACCCGCCGCATGAAGCATATATATTACAACCTCAGGGACTCTACCTACAGGAATCTTCTGCCGGATATGGAGGCCGAGATTACAAAGATCGAGGAAAAGCTTACAGGTGAGTTTGGCGGCAGGCCTGAGGGCGGCATTGAAGAACTGAGATTTATGGATAAAAGGTGCAGAAGGATTGCCAACCGGCTGACGTATTTCAGCAAGCAGCAATTCATCACCTTAAAGGAATATAAAAAAGAGAACAAACGCCTGAGGAAGGCGCTGAAAAGCCTGCAATAAAATAATTTCAAGAGAGGAAATCACATTGAAATACGGAATCCTTTTGAACAAAAACAACCTGAATATCGGGGATGACATCCAGGCCTACGCTACGGCGCAGTTCTACCCTGAGGTCGATTATTTCATCGACAGGGAAAGCATGCCGACATTCAGGACTGACGACGGAGAGCCGGTTGCTGTGATCATGAATGCCTGGTATATGTGGAAAAAATGGAACTGGCCGCCATCAAAGTATATCTATCCGCTATTCATAGGATTCCACTATGCGGATCATCAGCTCGCGAAGCAGCCGGGAAGCCCCCTGAAGTATGAGATGCTCCACGGCGAGGGCGGCGCGTATCTGAATGCCTGGGGACCTGTCGGCTGCAGGGATCATTTTACTGAGAAAAATCTCAGGGATATCGGAGTTGACGCCTATTTTTCCGGGTGCATCACCCTGACTCTGCCTAAACAGAAAAAAGAGGACAGAGGCAGATACATCTGTGTGGTCGATGTGGACGAGAGAGTCACTGCACGGATAAAAAAGCAGATGGAGGGCACAGGCATCGAGGTCCGTGTCATGACGCACAATCAGGAAAGAGATTCAAATAGGTCCTGGGAGCAGCGTGAGGCCGATACTGTAGAGAGACTGACCGAGTACCAGAACGCAATCTGCGTGGTCACAAAGAGGCTGCACTGCGCACTGCCATGCCTGGCGATGGAGGTGCCGGTGCTGCTTGTAAAGGACATGACTGATGACATCAGGTTCGATCCGTACTACAGCTTCCTGCACTGGGTAAGGCCAAAGGATTTTTTAAACGGAAAGTGCGATTACGATTTTGCCGCTCCGCCTGCAAACAAGCCTGATTACAAGCCGTACAGAGAGAACATCATAAAGCGCTGCAGGGAGTTTGTCGCAGCGGTCGCGGATGACAGCAGGACTGTGGAAGAGGCATCAAAGTACAGGGCCAGCGAGGAAGAGGTCCTCAGCTGGAGAGTCGGTGCCACAGCGAACGCCATAGAGATCTGGAAGCAGGCGCTTTCCAAGGATGCCAGGGCATTTTCAGATTATCAGAAGGAAAAATGGCAGCTGATGAAGCGGACCGGCGAGTACAACAGAAAATATTCGTTTGTCAGACGAGTGAAGCATATTTACTACAACCTCATAGATTCCACCTATAAGAACTTTCTGCCGGACTATGACGCCGAGTGGGACAGGATCGACAAAAGGATGGGGCCGGCTCCGCAGACTGACGGTATCGAAAGGCTCAGGTGGGAGGACAGAAGAAACCGGATGATGTGTACGAGACTTCTTGATTTTTCAGGAAGAAATTTCCGCCAGCTGCGGGACTGCAGAAGAGAGAACGAGAAGCTCCGGAAGGCGGCGGAAGAAAAGAGTGGAAAATAACGCTCATATAGGTTATAATAGTTTATTGTTTTGTAAAATCTGTTACTATTCACGGCATGCTTCTGTGGGGGGGTTCATGACGGACGCACTTGTGCGGACGTTTGAATACCCACAGAAGCAGTGCCTGTGAAGCAGGAACCTCCCCAACAACCGCAGACTTTTAGCATCGAAGATGCGGCAAACGCGCGTAAGCGCGGTTGGTCTGCGGTCTGATTGGGGAGGTGCCGTGAATAGTAACTATAATCTGTTTAAAGAGGTAAAATACATGAAAGTTCTTAGTCTGCATAAGCCAGGCGATATCAGGTTTGAAGACGCTCCGATGCCGGAGCCGGGAGAGGACGAGGTCCTGCTTAAGGTCATGGCCTGCGGCATCTGCTCGTCGGATGAGGCCCGTATTTTTAAGGATGGAGCACATATCATGCCGATAGTACCTGGTCATGAGTTCTGCGGACAGGTAGTAAAGACCGGAGCAGGCGTAGATGAAAGCCTCATCGGCAGGAAGGCTTCGGTTTTCCCTATGCTTCCGTGCTTCGAGTGCCCGTCATGCAGGAGAGGAGATTATGCCACCTGCTCGAACTATAAGTATTACGGCTCGAGAAACGATGGAGGAATGGGAGAGTACAGAGCGATAAAGGCCTGGAACTTAAATCTCCTGGACGACTCAGTGGACTACTGTGTTGGAGCATTGTCAGAGCCATCGGCAGTCGGACATCATGCTGCGGAGGTCGGCGGAGTAAAAGCTGGTGACAGAGTTTTCGTCATTGGCTCGGGAACCATCGGACTTCTGATCGGATTTTTCGCGCAGGCAAAGGGCGCGGAGGTCTGGATCGGCGCGAGAAGAAAGGAGTCAAATGACTTCGCGGCTTCACTCGGATTCAGGACAATAGATACAAATAATACAGAGGACGAGGTCGCAAAGGCTACTGACGGAAATGGAATGGACGTCGTTTTTGAGGCAGTCGGTTCGAACAAGTGCCTTGTAGACGCTATACAGTCAGTTACAGCCGGCGGAACTCTTGTCACAGTCGGCAATCCTGTCGGAGACATGGACCTTCCAAGAGATGTATACTGGAGGATCCTCCGCAAGCAGCTGACGGTAAAGGGTACCTGGAACTCATCCTACTCAGATAAGGCGAACGACTGGCATGAGGTCGCAGCTCTTATGAAGGAAAAGAAAATCCCGTTTGAAAAGCTCATCACGAGAAAGTACAGACTTTCACAGTGTGATGAGGCGTTTGATTTCTTCAGGGATCACAGCATACAGAAATCGAGAGTCATGTTTGTAATGCATGAGAAGGAAAGCGAGGCATACAATGGCTGATCCGAAGAGCGGAGCAACTGTGGTTCCGGCGCGTGAGCCGGGCAAAATATCTGCATCCATGATGTGTGCAGGTCTGGACAAGATTTTCTACTATCTGACAGAGTTCAAGGAAGCGAAGCTTGAGTTCCTCCATATCGATGTAATGGACGGACAGTTCGTCCCGAACTTAGCTCTTGGAACTGATTACGCGAAGAGTCTCAGGAGGATCACAGATATCCCGTTTGACTTTCATTTTTTAACTATGGATCCTCTTGAAAAAATGAGCTGGTTCGACATCAGAGAGGGAGACCAGGTAGCGTTCCACTATGAGAACAACACTCACATCCCTGAGTGCCTCCAGTATCTGAAGAGACTCTCAGCCACCTCGCTTATCGCGATAAATCCTGAGACGGATTACAGGGTTCTTGATCCATACTTAGATGACCTTGACGGAGTTCTGGCGATGACAGTACACCCGGGCTTTGCTGGCAAGAAGCTTGTCCCGTCTACAATGGATAAAGTAAAAGAGATGAGAGAATATTTCCATTCTATCGGAAAGGACGATCTCCTGATTGAGGTTGATGGAAATATCACGATTGAGAATGCGAAGAAGCTCTATGACAGAGGCGCGGATATATTTGTAGCCGGATCGTCTTCACTTTTCCATAAGGGAGAGACAGCGGTAACTGATGTCATAAAGAAAAAGAGACTTGCCATCGGATGGAAAGAGGAGGATCTTCCATGAGATACGGAGCAATACTTGCGGGCGGTGTAGGAAACAGGATGAAGTCGGCGCACATTCCGAAGCAGTTTCTGGAGATTGCCGGAAAGCCGATAATCATCTGGACACTTGAGAGACTGGTGAAGTCCGCTCTTTTTGATGAAGTGATCATTGCAATCCATCCGGAGTGGAATGAGTATCTGAAAACCATGATCCGTGACCGTGATCTGAACAGGAACTATGTGAAGGTCATAGACGGTGGAAAAGAGAGACTCGATTCGATCAGGAATGTCATCGATTATATAGATAGTGAGCACGGTATAGCTGACGATGACAAGATCCTTATCCATGACGCGGTCCGTCCTTTTGTGACAGACCAGATCATGAAGGATTCAATGGATGCTCTTGACAAGTATCCGGCAGTTGTAGCCGCTATCCCGGCTACAGATACTATGCTCTGGATCGAGGAGGGCACAAAGGTCGATTCGATGCCGGCCAGATCGAAGCTCTATCATGGTCAGGCGCCTGATTCATTCAGGCTCAAGGTCTTAAAGGAGTCACTCGATTCTCTGACTGAAGACGAAAAGAAAACTATCACCGGAACGGCGCAGATCTGTCTGACAAAGGGCATTGAGATCCACACAGTCCCTGGTGACGTAGAAAATATCAAGCTTACAAGCGATGGTGACCTGATCATAGCTGAAGGCATCATGCGTGAAAAGCTGGACAGGAGTTAATTTTTTCATGGAAGAACACAGCGGTATTATAGTAGACGGCCTGTATTTTGCCAGGGTGCTTTTACATGTGACCGGACATATCACTGAAGATGTCGGAGAACTGTCAAAGGCAAGCATCTACATAAAGGATTCTTTTCAGGGAAAGCTCAAGCCTTCACATCTGGACTTCGACCGGAAAAACAGGACTTTTCACATAGTCTATCATGTTCTCGGAGCAAACGCGAGTTACCCGATAGAGACAGGAGACTATTATCTGCGGCTTAGAAATCACGGCGTGAAATACTATTCTTATCTGACAAAAGCCTTGAGAAACTGTGAAAAGGACGGAAGGCTGAAGTATGTGCCGACTGATGAAGAGCTGAAGACCGGCGATTATGATGACAAGAAGTATCAGTTTACTTTTTCAAGGAATACAGCAAAGCATGGCCGCGAAGTGTTCAATATGTTCTCGATGATGGATCTCGATGAAGACACGCTCTATTTCCGCGTCTTTTATCAGCCGCAGCTCGAGGACATGGGTATCATCTACAACGCGAAGAAGAGATTTGCGGAGTGGAAGACCAATATGCGCAAGGCCTTCAATCCTTTCAAGGAGAGTATTCTGATCAAGAAATTCAACAAATTCGAGGAAAAGAGAAAGCAGAAGAAGGCAGCAGGCGCAAAGCCTACCTTACTTTTCGCGTCGGGCTCGAGAGCTTCCTTAAGCGGCAACGAGGAGTTCATCTACAACAGGATGAAGGAGCGCGGCCTCCTGGAAAACTACAATATCGAGTTTAATTTTAAGTCAAATATCAATGAGCACTACGGTGCCAGAGGTTCCTTTAAATTCACGAAGCAGCTCGCGATGAGCGACATTATTCTGATCGATGATTTCCTCCCGTTCGTCTACAAGTTTGACTATCCGGAAGATGTGAAGTTCGTTCAGGTATGGCACGCCTGCGGCGCCTTTAAATCCCTTGGCTTTGAGCGTGAAGGAAAGCCGGGTGCTCCGAAGACGAATACCAGAGTCCACAAGTGCTACACCCATATGCCTGTAAGCTCTGAGCATTCAGGAAGGCACCATGCGGAAGCGTTCGGACTTCCGGAGAAGGTGTTCCTCCCGATCGGTATTCCAAGGACGGATATATTTTTCGATGAGGAATACAAGAAAAATATGACCGAAAAGCTCAGAAATGAGTTCCCTATCATAAAGCAGAGAAACAGGGTTTACCTGTATGCGCCGACCTTCCGCGGTAACAACGCCGTCGACGCTTCTTTTCCAATGGAGAGAGTCGACTGGAAGAAGTGGGGAGCATTTCTAAAGGAGAGAAATGAGATCCTCCTTGTAAAAATGCATCCGTTCGTGAAGAAACACATCACGATCCCTGAGGAGTACAAGGATTATATTCTTGATATGTCTGAATACCGCGAGGTAAACGACATTCTCTTCATCACCGATGTGATGATAACTGACTATTCTTCAGTCATGTACGAGTTCTCGCTGCTCCGCAGGCCGATGTATTTCTATGCGTTTGACCAGAGAATGTACGAGAACAGCAGGGACTTTTACGAGCCGTATGAAAAGACGGTTCCGTCTACATCTGTCATCGTAAAGACCTTCCCGGCGCTTCTTCACGCTCTCGAGGATACAGATGACTATGACTACGAAGCACTTGACAGGTTTGTAAAGAAGAATTTCAAATACACAGACGGCAAGTCTACAGACAGATTTATTGACGAGATTATACTCAAATAAGAAAGGATGATTTTTTGATTTTAAAAAGAGCAGGAGCCATATTACTTACGGCGGCTTTACTCTTTACCACAGCAGCTGATCCGGGCGTGATCAGTGCTTTTGCGGCGACATCAAAGGGCTACGGAACAGCGACGGTCAGGATACTTTCCACCTCTGACCTTCATGGACAGAGTGTCCGTCTTAACTATGATTCCGGAGTTGAGTCAGAGGGAAGCCTTGCTCAGATAGCGACCGTTATCAAGAAGCTGCGCAGCAGCATGAAATATGGAACTACCGTCACTCTCGACGGCGGTGATACCGTGTATGGCATTGGCTCCGAGGCAATCATGAAGGGTACGGTCAGCGGCACCGAGTATATGTACGAGGAGATGAAGGCGCTCGGTTATGACGCCATCACCCTTGGCAATCATGACTTCGACTACGGAGTTGACTATATAAAGAAGGCGCTTTCAGATTCGGGAATGGACAAAAAGGTTGTCCTATCCAACGTTACAGATGCCCGTACCAAGAAAAATCTATATCCATCGACAAAGCTTCTGACAAAAACTGTAAAGACCACTACAGGAAAATCCGTAAAGGTAAAGATCGGTATTGTCGGCGCGGTGGTTCCTTCTCTTACAGGACACTACTCCTGGAAGGGAATAGTAGAGACACAGGATATAGTGGACAGCGTAACGGCAGGCGCCAAGGCGCTTAAAAAGCAGGGCGCGCAGGTTGTTATCGCGCTGATCCACAGCGGGATCGGCGCTGAGGATCCTCTGGCAAAAGCCGATAACGTCGGCTACGCGGTTACAGCGATACCTGAGGTGGATGCTGTCTGCTGCGGCCATACCCATATGGATTTCCCGGCTGATACAGCTACGGCAGCTCCTTACTATGAGTACGAAAATACTGACGGCGACGGCCTTATGAACGGCAAGCCGCTCGTGGAGGAGGAAGACCACGGCAAGTCGCTCGGAATCACGGATCTGAAGATCGGCTTTTCAAAGACTGGAACTCCTTATGTAAAGAGCGGTTCAGCCAGAGTAAGAAAGATCACGTCGGCTGACGCTGAGGATTCCGAGATCAAGGCCATCAACGACAAGTACGATGAGCAGTACCAGAAGATCTATGACCAGAAGGTCACGGATATCGAGGGAGAGACTGATAACTACTTCGGCATGATCGAAGACAATCCTATGATCCAGCTCTGCAACGAGGCAAAGATCCACTATGGTCTCGAGGCTGTAAAGAATCTTCCGGAGCCGTACAGGTCAGCGCCGGTTATCTCTGCAACTGAGTATCAGCTGGCGGGTGACGGGAGCTCGTCTTCATATATCAAGGTGGACGGACAGATCTCCGAGAAGAACCTGTTAAATATCCAGAGTTACAACCAGGAGAGAGCCAAGGTCTACTATATCACCGGAGCCCAGCTTAAGGACGCCCTAGAGTGGCAGGTCGCCAGATTCTTTGAGAATCCTTCGAACGCGGCTACGGACGAGTGGGACAGCGAGACGAAGGCCCTGGTGGATCAGGGTGATGTTCCGATCCTTACGAACAAGTATCAGAAGGGTTGGGAAGGATTTTTCGTATATGACGGTATCGAGTACACAATAGATCCTTCGATCCCGGCGAGATACGATGACGATGGCAAGCTTATCTCAGATACGAGAAGGATTACGAGCCTGACCTGCAACGGCAAGGCTGTCACAGATGATCAGATCTTTGTCCTCGTATCAAGACATATAACAGGTGAGGTCGATGCGGTCCATACGTCAACTGTATTCAACAAGCAGGTCCTTGTTTCAAAGACTGACCATATCAGCACCATGCTTGAGGACTATATACAGCACCAGACTGTGAACGGCGCGCTTCATCTGAATACAGACGCCAGCTGGAATGTAAACTTCCCGGCAGGCAGCAGTTACCTGATAAAATCCTCTTCACAGGCCAGCGAGATCGCGAAGACCAAGGGCTGGTACGCTGGAGAGATACCGGCAGCAGACGGCTACAGCTACTACAAGGCCTCGTTTGATCCGTCCAAGAGAGTCGACAGGAACGGCCCGCTGGTAGTCGCTTCTCCGCTTCAGACTGATACGACCGGTGATCCTATAAAGGTCAGAGTTGAAGCCTCGGATGTTTCGACCGTCACACAGGTAAAGTATCTCTACGGCACCTATGACGTGGATTCCAGTTCGTGGAGCTACGCTGCGAACGTCAATGACGGCAGCTTTACAGCCAGTGTCAATGGCACCTATACAGTCAGGGCACAGGATTCGCTCGGAAATTCGACGGTCACATATGTGACTATCGATAATATCGACACCTCGGTTTCGATGACACCGAAGCTGACAAAGCTTACGAACAGGACGGTGACTCTGACAGGTACAGCGTCGCCGAACGCTTCAGTGCATCTTGATGTGTCAGGAGCTTCATATGATATCAAGGCTGACGCCGACGGTAATTTTTCAACAAAGATAACGCCTCCTCACGCAGGTGATGTAGCAGAGCTCTACCAGATCGATTCGGTCGGAAGACGGAGCGCTACAGCTGAGATTACAGTCGAACGTACAGGAGCTGATACTCCTGTTGTAAGTACGGTCACGAATACATCTACAGCGATAACCGGCAGCTATGACGATGACCCGCTCTGCAGTGTTTTCGCCATCTGCGGAAAAACAGCCTATGTGCCGAAAAACGCGGTCTCGAACTTCAAGGCCAGCAGCGCGTACAAGTCGTCCTATACGATAAAGAAATGTTCGTTTGTACGAACCGGAAGCACCTTCACACTGAAGACGCAGACAGTTCCGATGACAGGCGATTCCTATACCGTATACGGCGTTGACTGGATTGGAAGACTCAGTACAAAGACAAAGGTTGTGGCCCAGGAGGTCGCGCCGAACCAGCCGAGAGTCATGAGCGTAGTGGCTGAGGAGGGTGTAGTCTATGGAAGGATTCCTGAGCCTACCTCCGACGCCTACGCGATCACCGTAACTGCTGACAACGGAAAGACCTACACTGGAACAGCCACCTCAGACGGCCACTTCAGCGTAGTCACCGGACTTTTAAGCGACAATACGTCTCTTTCGGTCACGGCATCTGATGTAAAGGACAACGTATCAAGGACTTCGGCTGTGAGAAAAGTCACGGCGAAGACCTACCTGAGCTTTATCAGCAAGTTCTCGGGCGGCACTGATTTTGATGAGATAACGGACGAGGATACGAAGATCACCGGTGACATCAGTGATGGAAACACTTCGACAGAGGCCAGACTTCTGCTTTCGGGTGATGCGTACAGGTTCAACGAGGTCGGCTCCAACGCCGTGCTCGATGATGACGGACTTTTCTCATTCGCGCTGGATAACCCTCTGAAGAAGGGCACAAAGGTAGCGGTTATCGTCCGTAACACGGACCACTCGATGGCCTATGTAGATGAAACAAGTGTTGTTGAGGCGTTACCGAAGAAGCCGGCTATCACAAACGACAGTATCACTGAGGATACCTCAGTCGTCCGTGTGACCGGAAACCGCAACGCGACCGCGGTACTGAAGAGCGGAAGGGTCGTCATTGAGAAAAAGGCGGTTGCTTACCACGAGAATGAGGGCTATATCTACAAGTTCACCCTTCCGAAGTCTCTCAGGAAAGCCGGTAAGGTCTGCAAGATCTATCTGAAGAATACAGCAGGATCGTCTTCGGCTGTCTACTTTACAGTTGGATCCGGTGATGATTCGGACGATTGAAAACAATAAAAATCAGTTGACAGACGTAGAAAAAAGTAGTAAAGTATTAAGGCTGATGTAATCAAAAGGGTTCCCATTAGCCCCGGGAAGCCTTTTCATCAATATAAGTTTTTCCGCCTCGTCCGGACATGCGCGGCGGGAAGGCGTCATATTTTTTGGAGGATTTACTAATGAACACCACTTATATGCCAAACCCGTCAAAGGTCGAGCGCAAATGGTATGTAGTTGATGCAGAGGGCCAGACTCTTGGACGTCTCGCATCAGAAGTAGCAAAGGTTTTACGCGGCAAGAACAAGCCTATCTACACTCCTCATGAGGATTGTGGTGACTATGTGATCGTTATCAACGCTGAGAAGATTACTGTTACCGGTAAGAAGCTTGACGCAAAGAAGTATTATCATCATTCAGATTATGTAGGTGGTCTGAAGGAAGCCACTCTCCGTGAGATGCTTGCAAAGCATCCTGATCGTGTTATCGAAGGTGCTGTCAAGGGTATGCTTCCGAAGGGACCTCTTGGACGTCAGATGTACAAGAAGCTTTTCGTATATGCAGGACCTGATCACAAGCATGCAGCTCAGCAGCCGCAGCAGCTCACATTCTAATGAAATATGGCAGCGCTGCTATGGCGCCGCTTACATTCTAATCGGAGGATATTATGGCAACAGCTAAATATTACGGAACAGGAAGAAGAAAGTCTTCTGTAGCCAGAGTTTATCTCGTTCCTGGCACCGGAAAAGTAACTATAAATAAAGAGGATATGGATAAATATTTCGGTCTCGATACCCTTAAGGTTATCGTTCGTCAGCCTCTTGAGCTTACCGGCACTGCTGATAAGTTCGACGTATTAGTAAACGTCAAGGGCGGCGGCTACACTGGTCAGGCCGGCGCTATCCGTCACGGAATCGCACGTGCTCTTCTTAACGTTGACGAGGAGTATCGTCCGGCATTAAAGAAGGCTGGTTTCCTTACACGTGATCCACGTATGAAGGAAAGAAAGAAGTACGGCTTAAAGAAAGCTCGTCGTGCACCACAGTTCTCAAAGAGATAATTTTTTCATTGTATTATCAAGGCACTCCGGGATCTGGTCCCGGGGTGTTTTTTACCTGAAAAAATGAAAATATTTCACTCTTTCAATGAATTAATTTCAATACACATAAATTTTTTATGTCATAATGATTCAGATGTAGTATAATTACTTTAGTTTATTTTTACAGGAGGTAATTAAAAAATGAGACCAGAAGATATTGACTGGGGAAGCCTGGATTTCAACTACAGACAGACCGATTACAGCTACGTTTCCATGTATAAGGATGGAAAGTGGGACGACGGCGAGCTGACTAGCGATCATACCGTCACTATGAGCGAGTGTGCCTGTGTTCTTCAGTATTCACAGTCCTGCTTTGAGGGACTTAAAGCATATCACACAAAGGACGGCAGAGTTGTATGCTTCCGTCCGGACGCTAACGCAGCCAGAATGCATGATTCATGCCAGCGTCTTGAGATGCCGCCTTTCCCTGTAGACAGATGGGTTGAGGCAGTTGAGAAGGTCGTAAAGGCTAACGAGGCCTG
>JBJELA010000018.1:0-3658 GCA_051878915.1 Candidatus Weimeria sp. | reverse complement strand
GTAATAGTTGAGCCAGTTTGTATAAAGGGTGTTTGCATGGCCTCTCCACTGCAGGAGCGGCTTTTTATTTATGTCGTTGTCCGGATAATAGTTGACAGGCATATCGATCCTGATGCCCTTTGCGAGGTCACGCTTGTACTCCTTGTCGAGTGTCATGCGGTCGTACTCAGGGTGGCCCATGCAGTAGATCTCGCTGCCGTCACAGGTCATGCAGAGAAAGATTCCAGCCTCTCTCGATTCAGCGAGGATAATGAAGTTGTCATTTTTTCTTACAGCCTCATCATCAACCTCTGTGTTTCTTGAATGAGGAGCCCAGAAAATATCATCAAAGCCGCGTACAAGAGGCACTTTTCTGTGCAGGACTCTATGAGGGAAAACACCAAAGAGTTTTTTGGGCAGAGTGATCTTCGGCACACCGTAATAGTAATACATAGCTGCCTGAGCACCCCAGCATAAAAACATCGTGCTCGTTACATTCTGCTTTGCCCAGTCGAGGATCTGTATGAATTCCTTCCAGTAATCCACCTCTTCGAATGGCATCAGCTCTACAGGCGCGCCTGTCACGATAAGACCGTCAAGTGTCCTGTCCTTTATATCATCATAAGTCTCGTAAAATTTGTTCAGATGGCTCATTGAAGTATGTGTAGCCATATGTGACTTCGTACAGAGAAAAGTAACATCTATCTGCAGAGGAGTATTTGAAAGAGAACGAAGTAGAGCCAGCTCAGTATCTTCTTTTAAAGGCATCAGATTCAAAATACCGATTTCAATAGGTCTGATATCCTGATGCATGGCTCTGTTCTCATCCATCAGAAATATATTTTCCTCTTCAAGTATTTCATTTACTGGCATATCCGCCGGTGTTCTGATAGGCATATAATAAAGCTCCTTCCTTTATTTTTATATATCTTCACACTCTATCCGATATATTTCAATATTCAAAAATTAAAATCTGTTTTACTTCCCTATCATCTCAAGAAGATCCGCTTCGTTTATAACAGGAATTCCAAGCTCCTGCGCTTTTGCAAGCTTACTTCCCGCAGCCTCACCTGCCACGAGGTAATCTGTCTTCTTACTGACTGAACCGGTGCACCTGCCGCCGTTTTTTTCTATAAGCTCCTTAACATCTGCGCGTCCAAGCGTAGGAAGCGTTCCTGTGACTACTATCGTAAGTCCGTCTAAGGCTGTTCCCTTTTCTTCCCCGGTCTCCTCCATCACAAGCCCCTCACCTTTAAGGTCACTTATCAGTTTTTTTGTACTATCCTGTGCAAAAAATGAAACGATATCACAGGCAATCGTCTCGCCGACGTCAGGGATCTGAGTGAGTTCTTCCTTTGAAGCGGCTTCCAATGCGTCTATTGAGTGATACGTATCAATAAGAGTCTCAGCAGTCCTTCCACCAACATTTCTGATGCCAAGTGCTGTAAGAAGCCTTACAGGCCCCTGCTGCTTTGAGGCCTCTATCGCCGCGAGAATCTTATCGGTATTTTTCTCACGGCCTATGATTCCATCAGCTATGAGCTCGTCACGCTTTAAGTGAAGACGGTAAATATCTGTAAAACTCTTTAAGTATCCTGCATCAATAAGGTTTTTTATCTGCTTTTCACCTAAGCCAGCTATATCCATGCAGCCCCTTGATGTAAAGTAGCTCAGGGTCCTGACGAGCTGTGACGGGCAGGATGGATTTACACAGTAATAGTCTGCTGTATCCTCTTCCTTCACGAGCTCGGATCCACAGACAGGGCATTTATCTCCTACATGAAAAACAGTCTCAGGATCCTTTACCGTGCCGCTGATCTTCGGGATTATGTCCCCTGATTTTTTCAGCAGGTAGACTCCGCCGATTCCGATCCGGTTTTCGTTTATATAGTCCTGGTTATGAAGAGTAACCCTTGAGACATTTGTGCCGTTAAGACGCACCGGTTTTTTTGTATGAACATCTGAGATGTGGCCGATAAAGCCTATTTTTCCGGTACGGCCAACCGTCTCTTCGATTTCATCCATCCTGACCTGCTTCTCCTCAGGCGGATACTTGAATGCTATATGTCCCGCGCTGTACTTCGCGCCTGCCGGGAAGTCAGCTCTGTAGGCAACCTGATCTATTTTTACAACAGCGCCGTCTATATCGAATGGCAGTCCGTCACGGGTAGAGCCTATCTCTTCGATAGCAGCCACTACCTCATCTGCCGTCTCACACCTTCTGTGAAAGACTACAGGTACGCCTTTGTCAGAAAGCTCTTTAAGAGCCTCCGTCTGAGAAGCCATAAAATCAGCAGGCCCGTCCTGTATGTTAAAAATAAACATACGCAGTCCACGCTGCTTCGTAACCGACGGATCAAGCTGCCTCAGGGTTCCTGCAGCAAGGTTTCTCGGATTTGCGGCAGGCTTTTTTCCAAGCTCTTCCATCTCGTTATTGTACTTAAAGAAATCATCGTGACTCATGTACACTTCGCCACGAAGCTCGAGATACTCAAACGGAAGCTCGATTATCTCCTTTACGTCAGGGATTACCCTGGCATTTAAGGTGACATCCTCGCCTATATGACCATCTCCTCTGGTCTCTGCCAGAGTAAGGTGCAGAAAACCGTCCTCATCGCTGTGCTGGTACCGAAGCGTCATAGAAAGACCGTCTATTTTTCTCTCGACTGAAAAAACAGCGTCTCTGTGAAGTGACTGAACCTTTGCGACATAGGCTTTCACATCTGCTATGTCAAAGACGTCCTCGATAGAGAGCATCGGAACCCTGTGCACGACCTTTACACCGGCTTCACGCTTTGAGCTGCCGCCGATCTTCTGGGACGGGGAATCAGGTGTTACCCACTCAGGATGCTCCTTCTCAGCCGCCTTCAGCTTCTGCATCAGCTGGTCATACTCATAGTCGCTTATCTCATTTGTATTTTTATTGTAATAGAGGTCCATGTGATAATTTATTTTTTCACACAGAGCCTTATAATCTTCGTAGTTCATCCGCGTTAAGCTCCCTGTATTCGCCTTCATTTAATTCAAGGCTTTTAAGTGTAAGTCCTGAGATCCTGATCCTTTCAAGATCCTTTACTTCGTAACCCAGTGCAGCGCACATTCGTCTGATCTGCCTGTTCAGCCCCTGGTGCAGTATAATGGAAAAAGCGTTGTATTTTATTTTTCTTACCTGACAGGGCCTTGTTTTCTTTTTCAGGTCAGCCAGGTAAATGCCGGCCGACATCTTCTTTACGAAGTCTGCCGTAACCTCCTTATCAACGGTTACCACATACTCCTTGTCGTGATTAAATCTGGCGCTCGTGAGCTTATTCATGAGCTCTCCGTCATTCGTAAGAAGTAATAGTCCTCTCGAATCCTTATCGAGCCTGCCGACAGGATAGATACGTATCGGATAACCTATGGCGTCAATTACATTATTTTTTTCTTTTTTCTCAGCTGTGCAGACAATGCCACGCGGCTTGTTAAAAGCGAGAACGACGCGGGGATCAGCGATATGTACGGCTTTGCCGTCAACTCTCACATCCATCCCGGACGTAACCCTGTCTCCCGGGGAAAGCACCCTGCCATCAGCTGTGACTCTGCCCTCTTCAAGGAGCCTGTCGGCTGCCCTTCTCGAGCAGTAACCGCACTCTGAGAGGTATTTGTTTATTCTTATCTCTTCCATAATCTGTTTAAAAAA
>JBJELA010000017.1:0-3668 GCA_051878915.1 Candidatus Weimeria sp. | reverse complement strand
CGAGGGTAAGCTTATGGTGAGAAAAGCTGGTGTCGAAGAATGGAAAGAAAAATTTGCTGATATTGTCCAGCAGAAAGAGACTGACAACGAAGAACGTGACGATGGAATCGGGAAATAGGAGGATAATAGATGGAACCGACAGAACTGTTTGAAGGAGAAGAGATGGCAAGGAACAGCGTGATAGAGGAATGCTCAAAATACAATACCACTTTCCACAACCATACTGATGCGAGCCTCGGGGACGGGATAACCAGACCGGATGAGCTTGCAAGAAGAGCCAAAAAGATAGGGGCTACCATGATCGGAATAACCGACCACGGAAATTGCGCCAACTGGATGGATTTTTACAACGCGGCAAGGAAAGAGGGCATAAAGCCTGCTCTTGGCGTAGAGGCATATATAAAGAACGAAGATGGCAGGTATAACCATCTTATCCTCCTTGCGAAGAACTACGAAGGATTTAAGGATATAAGCCGGTTTGTGTCAGAGGCTAATCGCCATATCGAAAAGATGGGCAACGGAAAAGAGATACCGGTAGCCACAGAAGATGCCCTTGGCCTTGCAGCGACCGGCAACGTCATATGTACCTCGGCTTGTATCGCAGGCCCTGTCGCGGATCCGTTCATGGACAGGCAGAGAAGGGATCATGCGATAGAGAAGATACAGAGACAGATAGACAGGCTTGAGATGCCTGCCGGATACGAGGAGGCTGTCGAGAAGCAGCGTCGCATTAACGCTGAGATCGAAGATATAAAGGACAGATTAAAGGACGCGAGGGAAACTGCCAAGCCAAAGTCATTCAAGGCACTCGAAAGAGAGATAAAAAGATCAGGGAACGAAGAAAGGATAGCGCAGGAACTCGCCCAGCTTAATGTAGACAGAAGAAACGCTGAGGAGGCTGCTGAACAGGCAAAAAAGCTCATTCCGGAGCTTGAAAAACGAAGGGATGAACTTAAAGACAGTCTGAAAGAGAAAGACCCTGATACCGGGATGTCCATAAACGAGACCGTGTCGAAGGGCAGGAGCAAGGAAAATAGACTGAGGGAACTCCAGTCCCAGATGAAGGAGATCGATTCCGGAAGGATCTCTGTCGAGGAAGCTAGGAGACAGGCTACGGAAATAGCGGAAAGATATAAAGAGAGATTCGGCGATGACTTCTATATGGAGATACAGAACCACGGCATCCCTATAGAGAGCTATGTTTATCCCGAAGAGGCACAGATAGCGAAGAAGCTGGGCATACCGCTCATTGCTGCCAATGACGCACATGTCCCGACCAAAGACAAGGTCCAGGTAAGGACGGACATGCAGAACGCAAACTATATCACGACCGCAAAGGTATACAAAGAGGCATCTGTTGGTGACAGCGAGCTGTATATAAAGTCAGGGTCAGAGCTCGCGGAAGCCCTATTAAAGATCTTCACCCCGGAACAGGTCATCGAGGCCATGAAGAACACGGCCGAGATAGAGAAACAGATAGATATCGAGATACCGGAACACCAGAAACACTACCCATCATTCCCGGATGCCAAGAACCTGCTGAGACAGAGATGCGAGAAAGGAATAAAAGAAAGATACCCTGACGGGTTCCCTGATGAGAAGGAATACCGTGACAGGCTGGAATATGAGCTCTCGGTCATAGACAAGATGGGCTTTAACGACTATTTCTGTGAGGTGTTCGATTTCATAGATTTCGCAAAGTCGCACTCAGATAACTCGATAGAGATCGGGCCGGCAAGAGGATCGGCCGCGGGCAGTCTGGTAGCCTATCTCTGCGGTATCACAGAGCTTGACGACCCTATAAAGATGGGGCTCATGTTCGAGAGGTTTTTGAATCCGGAGCGTGTATCCATGCCGGATATTGATACCGACTTCAGTAAGCACGCCAGGGATATCACGATAGAATACGTAAAGCACAAATACGGTGAACGCGCGGTAGCGAATATCATGACCAAGGCAAAGATGGGTGCGAAGATGGCCCTTGATTATGCCGGAAAGCTGTACGGACTGAGAGGATGTGGCGATAAGAGGAAATTCGTATCTCTTTCAGAGAAGATAAAGAAAGCACTTGATGCAGCAAAGATAACTGCCCTTAACACCCCGGAAGCAGAGGAGCTTATAAATAACCAGTTCGGGAACAACCAGGATGCTCTTGCTATAGTGGATAAAGCAAAGAATCTTGAAGGCCTTACGACATCGTTCGGTACACATGCTGCCGGAGTGATAATCGTCGGCAATGGTGAAAAGGTAGAGGATCTGATCCCTCTCATCTCGATAACAGACAGGAACGGGAACCAGGGATTTGCCATCCAGGCGGACATGATACAGGCAGAGGCACAGCTTGGGTTCATAAAGATGGACTTCCTTGGATTAAAGAACCTGAATGTCATAACGAAAGCCATGCATCTTATAACGGAGGATACCGGTGAGAAACTGGACCCGTACAGGCTTCCGGTAGAAGAAAAGGTGATAGAGGACATATTCCAGAAAGGCGACACGAATTTCGTGTTCCAGTTTGAGTCAGACGGGATGAAGAAGATGCTCTCACAGTTAAAACCGAAGAGCTTTGCAGACCTCGTTCTTGCCGTAGCAGTATACAGACCGGGGCCGATGGACTTCATACCGTCAATCATCAACTCGAAGAATACCGGAAAGCCGAGCGACATAGTAGAGAAGATTCCTATCCTAAAGGACGCGCTCGCAGAGACTTACGGTTACCCCGTATACCAGGAGCAGGTCATGAAGATCATGACGCAGTGTGCCGGATTCACCCTCGGAGAGGCTGATAACGTAAGACGTGCGATGTCGAAAAAGCATGTGGAAGACCTTGAGGCAGCACGGCCGAAGTTCGTACAGGGGAGCCTTGAAAAGAACGGGATACCTGTAAAGGATTCAAACTGGCTGTTCGAGAAGCTTATGCCGTTCGCCAAGTACGGATTCAACAAAGCCCATGCAGCAAGCTATTCGATGGTATCATATATGACAGCATACTTAAAGGAGCACTATTTCAAGGAATACGTATGTGCTGCGATGACCGAGCAGGGGGATAAGGTGCCTCAGCTGATAGAAGACTGTAAGAGGCACGGGGTCGGCATAGAGCTCCCGGATATAAACAGGAGTGATGTTGATTTCAGGCCGGATGACGGGAACATCATCTTTGGGCTGTCAAACATCAAGCAGGTCAAGGGCATGGCCCAGAGGATAGTTGACGAAAGGGAAAAGAACGGAGAATATGTATCCGTGCAGGACTTCGTAAGAAGGATAAACCCCGATTCCGGCGCCATGGAAGCACTTGCAAAGAGCGGGGCGCTCAGGTCGTTGTGCCCAGACAGGAAAAAGGCCTTAGATCTTGCCACGAAGTACAAGGAAGCCTACAGCGGCTACGATAAGAAAAAAGAAGCCCTTGAGAAAGCAAGGGACGCGTACAATGCGGAGCTTGAGAGCGGCAGAAGCGATGAAAAAAGGCTCAAGGCCCTCAATAACACCCTTATAAAAGCACAGAGCGCATTTGATATAGCAGATGATGCCATAAAGATGACCAGGGCGAACAAAAGGCTCGTATCAAGGCATAAAGATGACCTTAAGGGCGAATTTGAATATCTTGGGGCGTGGGTATCCGGGTCTCCGCTGGAAGATTACTCTCTTAAAGGTTATGAGACGACCTCGGC
>JBJELA010000016.1:0-3670 GCA_051878915.1 Candidatus Weimeria sp. | reverse complement strand
TATATCATACTCAAACTTATGAGGCAGAACTAGACGCCGGCTGTTTGACGCTTACTTTCCTTCGACCAAAAAGTACAAGACTTCGTTTCCCCTCGACCAGAAAGTAACAGACTTCGTCACAGCTGCTTCAGAAACATCTGGTAGTCAGCCTCGTTCTGATCCGCGTAGCTCTTCGCAAACTCAAGCATTGCCCTGTCGAAGGAATCGCCTTTGCCCAGATAGCCCGCTATCATATGTCTGTCTCCGGTCTTTGCGTGGGCGTGAGCGAGTACCCAGGCGCACATGCTTGATACGCCCTCCAGCTGTTCCGGAGTGACTCTCTCCAGGTCAACAGAACCTTTCCCGTCCCAGAGCTGACGCACATAATAATCCTCCGGCGCTCCGTTCTCATCGACCTTTCTCGCCCAGCCAAGCATTATGTCACCGGCGGTCTGAATAGCCCTCTGCCCTTCGACTACACGGTGGCCGTGCTCGAGGAACCTGCTTTTTCCGACGTATTTTTCCAGTACAGACGCTGTGGCTTCCTTCATCTGAAGGACCAGGTAATCTCCATTCTCCCTGCCCTCAAGGACCATAATCCAGTCCCTGGTCCCGACACTTCCGACACCGACTACCTTTCTGGCCACATCTACAGTCCTGTACTGGTCCACGAGCGAGCGGCGCTCTCTCGGCAGGGACATCCGGTACTCCACCCTGAGCCTTGACAGCCAGCGCAGCTCTTTATCTATATCATTCTGGTCCATCTCGCGGACAGGCACTACAACAGGCGGATTGCTTTTTATCTGAAGCCTTCCATCCACAACCTCAGTCAGCTTTGACACAGCCTTATCGCTGTTTTTCAGATAAGCCTTCCCCAGAGCATCGTGAATGGCCCGGGCTTCATCCTTACCTATGGCGTTTATATTTTTCTCATATAGATAATCGAGATCCATATGCTCATACCAGACATCGAGATTGCCTGATTCAGAAAAATGCCTCATGCTCTCACGGTATGTGCGGGCCGCAGTCAGCACAGCCTTCGTGCGCTGCCTGTCTGTAAATCCTCTGTCTCTGCCGCAGATCTCGATGCTTGTGAGCATTCTCTTCAGATCCCACTCCCATGGTCCCGGAAGCGTCTCATCAAAGTCATTAATGTCAAAGACCATTTTTCTTTCAGGGGAACGGAACATACCGAAATTCGAGATGTGAGCGTCTCCACATGCCTGGACCATAATGCCCGTGTCAGGCAGACCGGAAAGATCATACGCCATCACGGCTGCTCCGGCGCGGTAAAAGGCAAACGCTGAAGCCGCCATCCGCTTATGGCGCACAGGGAGCAGGTCTTTTATCCTGTCCTTTTCCTGGTCCAGGATGATCTTCACCGCGTCATCCCTGCCGGACTTAACCGTCCATCTGCCCTGGCTTTCTCTCCTGCACTGCTTCCGGAGCGCTTTGCCGGCCTCGATGCTGTCTTCTCTCGATACGAAATCCCTGCCAAGGATCTCCTCTGAAATACGCTGTCTGATCTCATGTCTTATTGCCGTGATATCCATGCCTGATTTCCACCTCGTTTTTTTAAAGAATAGCACAACATCAGCACGATTTCCATCTTAACCGCACTGACACTATTAAATTTATTAGTAAGTTGAATTCTTTCTATTTTTTTACTATAATATTAAAAAAGTAAAATGAAAGGAAGGAAAGAAAATGAGAATTGCAGTAACTTATCAGGATGGTATGGTTTTCCAGCATTTTGGCCACACAGAACAGTTCAAGGTCTATGATGTAGAAAATGGAAAAGTAATAAGCAGTCAGATAATAGATACCAACGGTCAGGGACACGGAGCATTAGCAGGATTTTTAAAAAATGCAGGCGCGGATATTCTGATCTGCGGCGGTATCGGCGGCGGAGCCCAGACTGCCTTAAATGAAGCTGGAATCCAGCTTTTCGGCGGTGTAACCGGATCAGCAGACGAAGCTGTCAGCGCTTATCTGGCCGGAAATCTGGGCTATGACCCTGATGTGCATTGCAGCAGCCACGAACATGAGCATTCCTGCGGGGAGCATTCCTGCCACGAGGACAGGCATGGCTGTGCGGGAAACTAAGGCACCTTAGCTCAGCGCGAAGTCTCAGGCACTTTAGTCTCCAGCTCCAGTTTTACCTGCTGAAGGAAGCGCTCAGCTGCTCTTGAAAATACCTGATATTTTTTCCAGATAATATAAGCCTGTGCCTCCACTGCAGGAGACAGCGGCCGGAAGCAGAGTGATGAGCCGCCCGGATCAAGCACCGTATCCAGCAGCTTGTCATACCCTATGGTATATCCGAAGCCCTCATCACAGAGTATGGCCGCGTTCAGGATCAGGTTATAGGTCGCGACTATATCAAGGCGCGATTCCGGGATCTGCATCCAGCCGGCCACCTGCTTCTTCGCGTTTTCCTGCGAGGACATGATAAGCGGCTTGTCAGCCAGATCCTCAGGCGTTATGAATTTCTTTCTGGCCAGAGCGTCATCTCTTCGCATCAGTACGCCCCAGCGCTCAGCCACCGGGATATTAAAGACATCGTATTTCTTTCTGTTCACATCTGTAAAAACCAGTCCAAAGTCGATCAGTCCCTTATCCATCTGCTCCAGAATATACGCCGCATTCCCACTCGTGAAATGATAGTGGATGTCAGGGCAGGTCTTCTGCAGCCTTCCAGCCGCGCGGGCAAAAACACGGACAGTGTCGGACTCTCCGGTTCCGATGTAGACGTCTCCCGCCACCGTATCCTCTGACCGGGTGATCTCATTTTTTGTCTTGTCTACAAGGCTCAAGATTTCCTCAGCACGCGCGCGAAGAATTTTCCCGTCCTCTGTCAGAGTCACTTTTCGTGATCCCCTGGTACCACGCACAAGCAGCTGTTTTCCGAGCTCCTCCTCCAGTTCCTTCAGCTGTATCGACAGCGTAGGCTGAGTCAGATGAAGTGACTGCGCAGCCGCAGTGATATTCTGTTCCCTTGCTACCGCAAGAAAATACTCCAGAACACGAAGATCCATCATTTTCCCTTCTTTCTTTTTTCCTGATTATACCATAATTTTTTTAAATGCATAACCATATAGACAAAGTATTTTCAATTTTTAAAAATAAGATCTATACTATGATCATAACGAACTAACGAATAATACAGGAGGAACCGGAATGCTTGGAGATTTTTCTTATTGTAACCCGACAAAACTTTTCTTTGGTGAACATGCCATGGATCAGCTCCCTGCAGAGCTGTCCAAGTACGGCAAGAACGTGCTTCTCGTCTATGGCGGAGGCTCTATAAAAAAGAACGGCATCTACGATGATGTCAGAAAGACACTCGAAAAGGCAGGAAAAAAAGTAACCGAGGTATCAGGCGTCATGCCGAACCCTACTGTCGCAAAGCTTAAGGAAGGCATACAGATTGCAAGGGACGCCGGGACTGATTTTATCCTGGCAGTAGGCGGAGGATCCGTAATAGACTATTCAAAAGCGCTGTCTGTCTCTGTCAACTATGGCGGCGATCCATGGGAAAAATACTATCTGAAATTCGAGGAGCCTGATTGTGAGACACTCCCTGTCGGAGCAGTGCTCACGATGGTCGGCACCGGTTCAGAGATGAATTCAGGCGCGGTCATCACGAATCCGGAGCAGAAATTAAAGATCGGCCATGTCTTTCAGGATG
>JBJELA010000015.1:0-3678 GCA_051878915.1 Candidatus Weimeria sp. | reverse complement strand
ACCCGGACAATCCCCAGCACAGGCCTCCCGAGAGAGTAAGTATCATTCCCGCAGTTCTTTTACTCATAAATCTGTCGGCTCCTCCATAAGTCTTAAAGTCTGCATCAGCTATACTAACACAAACAAAAGGATAATACCATAACCATATGCTTATGAAGTAAAAATGACCACTGCTACGACGCGTCCATTGTGCCTTTATTTATCATACAGATAATTAACGGCAGTGCTCATCATCTTCACACATCCCTGTACTCCGAACTTAGAAACGTCAAGCTCCATATTTTTTCCATCGCGGTCACCTCTGTTTTTGCCAGTGACAAATTTGTAGTAATTATGGCGCTGCCTGTCAACCTTCTGGATCAGCTTAATGGTATCAAGCTCATCCAGATGATACAGCTCCATCAGGTGTTTTACACGGTACGGCAGTGGAGCGTAAAGGAAAAAATTAACAACATTCCTGTATTCTCTTAAGATATAATCTCCGCATCTTCCAAAGATAATACACGGTTCATGACGGTCAGCAATATTGTGGATTACTTTTGCCTGCGCGTCAACTGCCTGATCTGTATAGAAGGCTGATGTAGAGCCGTATATGTTATCCTTCAGGAGCTTCATATATCGCATCCTTCCGACGACCTCATCATTCTGCTGAAATACATCTACATTGACACCGGCCTCCTTTGCCGCCATATCTACCAGATCCTTATCATAAAACGGGATGCCAAGTTCACTTGCAAGCGTCCTTCCGATTTCCCTGCCGCCACATCCGAATTCACGTCCGATTGTAATTATATAATTTTTCATGAGAACCTCTCAATCTCCAGTATCAAAACCGGTCTGTCATCTTCTCCTTGCCACATTGCTTACCTTTCTCTCAAAGAGCTTTAAGAGGAAGGAAAGGGCAAGGCAGATAACCAGGTAAACAAGTGCTACTATTGTGTATGACTCAATTGTGAGGAACGACTGAGATACATAGGCCTTTGTCGTCTGCAGAAGCTCTGGTGTAGTGATATACGCCATAAGCGAGGTATCCTTTACCAGGGTGAGCAGATAGTTGCCAAAAACCGGAATTGAATTTCTGAACGCCTGAGGGATAATAATCCTTCTCATTGCCTGTCCCGGTGTGAAGCCTAATGCGAGAGCAGCCTCTGTCTGGCCTTTATCGATGGATATGATTGCTGACCGTATAACCTCTGAAATGTACGTGCCATAGTTTATAGACATTCCGATTATACCTGCCACAACTGATGACATCGAGCTCTGATAATCCTGGTGAAAGAAGAAATACATTATGATCTCTCCCAGCAGCGGGAATACATAATAGATATATACCAGCTGTACCAGAAGAGGCGTACCTCTTATAATTTCCTGGAATACAATAATGATTTTGTTCAGCCATTTATGGCGCGAAAGCCGGCCAAGAGCCAGAATGAATCCGAATAAAATAGCAAGAACGAATGAGACCACAGTTACCAGAAGAACTATCTGCAGTGCCTGGCCGACCAGCTTTGGCAGCAGTTCAGTCCAGGCCTTTGCAAAATCCATATTTTCAATAACCTGCATAAGCTGCCTCCTTTACTTATTCAGAATTCGTGACAAGAATGTTTTTGTCCTGTCATTCTTCGGGTGACTGAATATATCATCAGGTTTACCTTCCTCTACCACGAATCCACCATCCATAAATACTACTCTGTCTGCTACATCGTGGGCGAAGCCCATCTCATGAGTTACGACAATCATTGTCATGCCTTCCTCGGCAAGCATCTTCATTACATTTAACACTTCTCCGACAAGCTCAGGATCAAGTGCCGAAGTAGGCTCGTCAAAAAGCATTATTCTCGGATGCATCGCAAGCGACCGGGCTATAGCGACTCGCTGCTGCTGTCCTCCTGAAAGAGTTGGCGGATATACATGTGCTTTTTCTTTCATGCCTACTTTATCAAGAAGCTCAAGTCCCTCCTCTTTTGCCTCCTCCTTTGATTTCTTAAGGATATGGATCGGAGCGTAGGTGACATTGTCCAAAACCGTCATGAACGGGAAAAGATTGAACCTCTGGAAACACATTCCTACTGTCTCACGATACTTGTAAATATTGTACTTAGGCTTTAAAATACTCTCTCCATCATATATCACATCTCCGCCTGATGGAGTTTCCAGGAGATTCAGGCATCGCAGAAAAGTACTTTTTCCTGATCCAGAAGGACCAATAACTACCAGAACTTCTCCCTCTTCAATCGATATGTTTATATCACGGAGTACGTGAAGATCTCCAAAATCCTTCTGGAGTCCTTTTGTTTCAAGAAGTGCCATAGTAAATTCCTTTCTAACCTTTTTTAAAGGCAGGAGAAGCATGTCCCCTGCCAAAGGCTGATTCAAAAATGATTATTACAAAGGCTTATTCATCTCTGGTGTTAACCTTGCATGTATAATATTTCTCATCCGTTATCTCGTGAAGTGACGGATCAAGGCCGCACTCCTCAAGTGCTTTCTTCATGAAGCCCTCACTTCTCATTTCCTCGATAGCATTGTTGAGCTCTTTCATAAACTGGATATGATCAAACGATACAGCCGGTGAAATATAACCGATTGTAGCCTCTGTGTCCTTGTAGTTCTCAGCAAATCTCAAGCCCTTAAGAGAAGCCGGTTCACGCTGTTTCATATCTTCCATAACGATTGAGTCTGACAGATACGCATTGATTTTTCCGTACTGCATTGCTGTAAGCGATGATGACTGATCTCCTGTTGCTCTTGCCTCTTTGATCAGCCCATCATCCTGCCATTTCTGGACTACCGGCTGCCAGATCGTACCTTCTGTATATCCGACGATTGTTGTCTTAGGATCAAAATCATCTACGCTGTTAATCGAGCTGTCCTCAGGTACCACGAGAGTTCCACCCTGCTTATACCAGGTATCACCAAAATAAATCTGCTTTGCTCTTTCAGCGGATACATCGGTGTTGCTGTACATACCATCAGCGATAATATCAATGTTATTCTCGTTGCAGTTTACGATAAGCTCTGAAAAATTCATAAGCTTCATCTCTACCTTCGGGATTCCAAGTCTCTTGGCTGCCTCTTTCAGGATCACAGCATCAATACCTGAATACTCATTTGTATCCTTATCGATATATGAGAAGCTGTCACCTGAAGATCCTACGTACAGGACTCCTCTCTTTCTCAGTTCTGTAAGAAAGGCGCTCGGCTTTCCGTTTTCGCAATAGTGGTTGTCATAATTACCTGCTGAAGCTGATGCCGAGGAACTCTCCGAAGAGCTTGTACTTCCACAGCCTGTAATGGTTCCAACTGCGAATATCACAGCTGCTGCAGCTGATAAAAACTTTTTTAATCTGTTTCTTCTACTCATAATTGCTACCTCGTCTTTCTATTTGTCTGGTTAAAAAAAACAACGCGGCAGGATGCCTTTTCAGCACCCTTGCTGCGTTGTTGTAAACTGATTTTTTCTGTTTGTATTAAAGAAGCTTCCGGTAGAGCATCCTGCAGTCATCAACACTTACAGGTCTTCTGGTGTTTCCAGGGCTTCCTGACGCTACCGCGTCCTCTGACATCTTATCAATAGCTGCTTCAAACTTATCATGATCCACTCCATATTCCCAAAGAGTCGGAACCTCGCAGATCTTAATGACTTCGTCTATTTTTTCAAGGAGTTTTTTTGAAGCT
>JBJELA010000014.1:0-18584 GCA_051878915.1 Candidatus Weimeria sp. | reverse complement strand
CCGAATTTATTGCATCCTGTGCATTCTTAGCTGCATCATTTGCCATATTTTTAATTGTGTCAAAATTGAAAATATTTTTCTGTGACATAGTAAACTCCCAAATATTCCTTTTTAATATAACGCTATAAAATATTTGATTTTGCCAATAAAAACTTTTATTAATATTTTATCACAAACAAGCAAAAGAATGAACGTCATATTTCAACCATATTTTTATTTTTTCCATCCTCATCATATCACCCCACCCTCCTTTTTCTGGTCTTTCCGATGCAGTCCTGTTGTGATAAACTAGAGACAGCGTAATCCAAAGGAGGAGCGGCTCAATGAACGAAAGCACCAGTTACACTGAATATCTGCAGGACGAGGCATACAGCCTGAGTCCTGACGATGATGATTATACGGCACGGCTCGAGGCGGTCGCCGGATATTTCAGGACTCCGGGAGAGCTGATCGGGGCGTTTATCGCTGAGAATGGCTTTTCTGGAAAAACAGATGATACCCGGGAGAAGGTCGGATTTTTAAAGGATAAATTCAAGGCTGCGGGGATCCCTGCACCAAGGAATATCTCTGACTGGTTCGATAAGGACAAGACATACAGCAGGGAGACGGCTTACAAGATCTGCTTTGCTTTTCATCTGAACAGGGAGCAGGTCGACAATTTTTTCAGGAAAGTATATCTCGACCGAAGCTTCGACTGCCATAATCTGGACGAAGCCATCTATTACTACTGCATAGGAAACGGCTCAGACTGGGAGCACGCCAGGAGACTTCGGGATGAAGTCGGCGAGCTTCCTGAAAAAAATACGACCGCGGCGGCACCGGCGGCGAAAGCCGGATTTGAAAAAGCCAGCGTCTCAACCGCTGGTGAAACGCAAAACCGCGAGAGGTCCGGGGATACCTCTGTCGTCTACACGAGCACGATCAGAGAGATTTTAAGTCATATCTCATCAGACGATGAGCTCACACAATATTTAAAAAACAACATCTCCCAGTTTTCCTATCACAACGTCACAGCTACAGAAAATATACGCTCGATCTGGTCGAGGATTGCGGGTGAAAATGGTCTGGCCTGGCGAGAGGGAATACTTCTGAGAAAAACTGATCCTGCCATCAGAGACGACGAGAAGACTTTTACAGTTGATAAAAAGGTCTCACGATGGAATATTTTTTCACAGATCATCAGCCTGAAAAAATATGACTACGAGAAATATTCGAAGGACCGCTCGATCAAGAAAATCCTTGTATCCAACAGAGTTCTGAACAGCCTTGCAGAGCAGTCTTTTCCCGACAGAGAAGGACTTGACAAAATCCTGAGTGGTGGAAATGCTGACTACGAAAGGATCAGGAAGCTTCTTATTCTGCTCGAATTCTATGCGTACTGGGCCGAAAAAGCCGTGACTACCGGATATTCCAAAGAGACAGCGGGCAGAGTCCGTGACGCCGACAAATGCTTCAGTCTGATAAACAAATATCTGATAGATTCAGGATATCCTGAGCTTTATTACGGCAATCCATACGACTGGATTTTCATGTGGGCCCTGAACAGTGACAGGCCACTTGATGAATTCCGCTATTACATGGGTGAAGTCCTCGCCGTCGCCAGCGAGAAGAACTGACTGGCAGGGTAAAAACCATTTTTTCAGATGCCTGTATTAGGATATACTTGAAGGCAGGTGAAAAGCATGACAGATTTAAGGACGCTGCTTCCGGAAAACTACATACTCAGATGCCGTAATTCAATGGGTGAGAAGGTAGAATATATCATCACAGGCGAACTCGGCCGCGGCGGCTCCTGCATCACCTACGAGGGGTACTATCTGACAAATACAGGCGACAGGCATTTTGTCAGGATAAAGGAATGCTACCCATTTTATCTGAACCTGAAAAGAGACAGTAAGTACCATCTGATCTGTCCTGACCGTGAAAGGAATGAATTCAATGCTGCAATCAGGCAAATGGCTGAGGATTTCCATGTCCTGACAGAAATCTATTACAGGGACGAGAACTACGATTCATTTGTAAATACCATTGATATCTACAACGCAAACGGCACCGCCTATCTCGTCTCTTCCTATGGTTCATCCCAGACGCTTGGTCAGCGTCGGCCTGAGACACTCAGGTCCGCAGTCAAAGTCACCCGCGCCTGCGCCTATACGATCGGCCTTCTTCACAAAGCAGGCTATCTGTATCTGGACTTAAAGCCTGAAAACATCTTGGTCTCATACGGCCAGACTGAAAGGATAGAGCTCTTTGACATGGATTCGCTGCTGCGCTTTCCTGTCAGAAAATCGGACCATGCCAGGCGGATATCATATTCTGATGGCTTCGCCGCGATCGAGCTTCAGATGGGACAGCTGAAAAAATTTACGCCAGCAACAGATGTCTACGGCATCGGCGCTCTGCTCTTCTTCCTGCTCTTTGGCCGGACACCCTCCGCCTCTGACTGTGAGCGCGACGCTGAATATGATTTCACTGATTCCTGCTATCCCTATTCAGCCTATACAAACAGGTCAATGGCGGAGATCACTGATTTTTTCCATAATACACTAGCGGCATATTACAGGGACCGCTATCAGGATATGGACCTTGTCTGTGAAAAATCAGACGACATCCTCTCACACATTCCCGAGGACAGATGGTCGTCGTATCTGCTTCGGGCATTAAATCCAGGCTACCTGTCGAAGCTTCGTGACGTAAGTGACCTGCCTGATATAGAAAAATGCATGGCGTATATCGGCGTTCTTTTTCACAGGCTCGGCTATGACAATGAGATCCCGGTATTTCTACTGAATAAGCTGCCGGAGGAATACATAGATGATTTTATCGTAAAATTCGACAGCACTTTTTTCGAGTCATTTGGAATAGGAGACCTGCGTGAGATTTCAAAGGAGCTGAAGCGTGAGGATAGAATTGGTGAACTGATAAACCTGTCTGAGAACCTGATCCTGGACCTGATTGAAAGAGATGAGCACACATCTTCAGACGCGTTTATTTTTCTAATGTTTGAGACCATAATCCATCTCTCTATTGACAGGGAGGACGAAATCCTCTATCTGTCAAATCACTTCCTTCAGGCGATGGTGGATTCGGCCGCGAATGGCCTTAAGCCTCTTCAGTTCGTGCTCGTCTCGGACCTGATGGTGACCGTCTATGACAAGCGCGGCGATTTCGAGAGATCCCGCTCCATCCTTCATACGACTGAAAGAAAAATAAAAGCCAGGAGCGATGACTACACCAAAGCCCTGTTCTGCTATGAAAAGAGTGGATACTACGATGATTTTCTTAACGGAGACTATCACCCGGTTTCTCCTCTTCATATACGCTGCCGAAGCTCTATGGCAGAAGCCGCAGCCAAAGGGATAGAATACGCCAGACATTCAAAAACAGATAACGGTTTTCTTTTATGCTTTCTTCTCTTCGAGAGGAGTGCCTTTATCATCAGATATTATCAGCCGGGAATCGCAGGCAGCGAACTGCCTGTCTCTGAGAAGAAATTCGCAGGTGACCTGAAAACAGTTCAGGATGATATTGATGAGGCCGACGAGATAATAAGCCTGCTGCCCGATGAGAATCACATACTCCGCTGCAATTCAGGGCTTCTGCACGCCTGGTTTTATACCGTGATGCAGCCTGACTGGGAGAGGACGTCCTTTTATATCACGAGACTTATGTCGATGGTTTCAAATACCCCGCAGATGGTTATGGACGATATCGACGGGATAATCGTGCCCTGTGCCGATATCGCACTCACCTGGGAACGGGCCGATATCTGCGAGGTGATCCTGAAGCTCGGGATAAATCTCTGCGACCAGTTCTCTGATGCTCCCTTTATGCAGAAGAAGGAAGAGCTGACAGACCACCTGAAAGACTGCGAAGCGCTCTCCTGAAGGAAAGCATCAGGAAAGCTGTTCTGCTGTCAGACTTCGCTGTAGGCTTCGAACCTGTTCTTTCCGTGCTCCTTACTGTTATAGAGAGCCTGGTCTGCCAGTCTTACTACTTCCTCAGGATCATCTGAATCATCAGGATATGAGGCGTAGCCAATGCTGATAGAGACGACGTCGGTAGTTGTGGCACCAGTCTTGTACCTGATCTCCTGGGCCATAAATTTTTTCAGTGAAACCTGAACCTGATCTGGAGTTGTGTCCTTCAGCAGAATGAAGAATTCATCGCCGCCATATCTGCCTATGATCTCATCGCCTTTAAAGTTCTGAGATAAAGCGGAGCTCAGGGCCTTTAGCGCGTTATCGCCTGTTTCATGGCCATAGCAGTCATTTATTATCTTGAAATTATCGATGTCAAGCATAATTGCTACGAATGGCTTGTCAGCATTTTTACTGAAATACCCGGCTGATTTTTCGTCAATTCCCTGACGGTTCAGAAGACCTGTGAGGAAATCTACATTTGCGGCCTTGATAAGCGCCTCCTGACGATCGTGGTCTATCATCAGCATGTAAAACAGCCAGACAATCAGGATTACAATCGCGAATCCCAGAAGATTTATGATCAGGAAATCATCAGAGTGAAACCATCCGCCCTTTCGTTCAATAGACAGTTTCCATTTGCTTGCGCCGCTTTCAAAGGTATATGTAACAGGGTCACTGAGAGTACCACTCTTTGTTACAGTCAGATATTTATTTTTCTTTATGGATTCTGTCTTCTCAAGGAGATAGTAATAATTATTTTCCTTTATCGATTTTGTAACCGATCTGATCAGCTTATCAGAATCGACTATCGTGATCGTAAAACCCCAGAATGAACCGTCTGAGAGAAAGACCGGATCACGGATAGCTATCCCTTTTCCGCCCTGATTTAAGTCAAACGGACCCTGGTCAGTGATCACATCTTGCTCTTTGCCATATCGAACTACCGGCCCGCGGTCAGGATCATTCATCAGGTCTATATAGCCCTTTTCGTTTCCATCTGAAGGGTAGATCTGGCTTACCACGCCGTTTGGAGCCAGCTGAATGCTGTTCACATAATCGAGTTTATCATACAGCTTCTTTGCAGTTGTATTGAAAAAATCAGTATTGCCATCTGAACCGATCAGACAGAATTCCAGAACTCTTGTAACCTGTTCTGCGCTGTCCATTGTCCTGGCGATGTTTTCACTGAAGATTTTGGCATCCATTTCAGCCATCCGCTTCTGCATCGAAATGGTCTTTTTCCGATAATACATAAGTAAGCAGAACAATATACTGAGCCCGGCGGCAAATAGTATAACCAGCTCAATAATGTGTTTCTTTTTCTTTGACATGCAATACTCCAGACTGTAAGAAGTCTTTTTTCGTTTAGTCACGTAAAGTATGAACTATTATAGATTATCATAAAATACTGTTTCTTACAAATGTTTTTATTTCCAATAATAAAAAAAACCTTCCATGAAAATCATGATCATGGAAGGTCTCCTATACGGCTTATTTATTATTTTACTTCAGTCTTCAGCTTGCTTTTTTTCCTACATAAGCGAGAGGTACTGTGATGTCGTCTACATCCTCCTTCTCAGCTGAGGTTGACTCGTCTGAGCTGTAAGCAGCTGTCGCGTTGTCATACATGCTCGGATCAGTAGGAAGGCAGCCGATCCCGCTTGCTCCAAAGGTGGAGATGTGCATCACTCCGAGACCGTTGGAAGCTATCTGGGAAGCTGATGTTCCAAGAGCCTTGAGAGGGATGGTCATCAGATAGAAGCTGTCCTTTGCTGTATCATGGCCTAAGGTATTGAAGTCCACGATAGTACCTGTTCCGTTCAGGAACTGGTCAGGTGTAAGACCTGTATATCCGTTACCATTGATACCATAGATGTGTGACGAAAGGCTTACGCCTCTGTAGCACTTGTAGGTGATACCAGCCTTCTTGAAGCCGATGCAGTTATCATCATAGTTGAAGTTACCGTCAGATCCGGTGGTAAAGAGAGCCGGTGTTCCGTTGGTATTCTTTGATGAGAAGCATGCAAGAGCGGTGATCGGGGTAGTAAAGTCTACGTCAAGTCCCCAGACCTTGCCGGCATTTCCTGAAAGATTTCCTGAGGAAACCTTCTGTCCAGGTACATAGAAGGCAAGCATCTGCGGGATATCTCCATTATCCGGGAATCCGTTATCTGAGTTTGGATAATCCTGATCGGAAGCAGATACATCAGCTACGTTTACATACTGCCAGCCTACATAGAGATTTGTGTCATCATATGCCGCATAGAGAGCATAGTCATCATAAACAGGTCCCTCGTGAGGTCCTCTGAAGGTTCTCGCGTCATCGTTGGCAGCGCCCTGAGCTATGATATCAGAATCGGTAAAATCAGAAGGACTGGTGATCGTCTTTCTGGATCCGAAACCATTTGAATTAGTAGAGTAGAGCTTTGTCGTAACAACTGATGTAGTAGAACCTGAGGATGAGCTGCTCCCTGAAGAACCCGAGCTTCCTGTTGAGCCCGAAGTGCTTCCTGTTGATGATGAGCTGCTTCCTGAAGAGCCAGAGGTGCTTCCGGTTGATGATGAGCTGCTTCCTGAAGAGCCAGAGGTGCTTCCGGTATCCTTTGAGGTGCTTGTATCAGTACTTGTGCTGTTATTCTTCTTCTGTGCTGCGCTTATGGCCTTGATGTTCTTTGCAGCGATGCCGGCCTTCTTGAAGAGCTTCTTGTAAGCAGATGCCTTTGCCTTTGGAACAAGTACCATAACAGATGAGTTTACTTTTCTGAAGGCTCCGGACTTGATAGTCCCCAGTACAGTAGAGTTAACTACTACCTGCTTAAGTTTGGTGCAGCCATAGAAAGCCTTTGTTCCTATAGTCGTTACATTCTTGCCGATCGCTACGGCTGTCATTGTCGTCTGTCTCGCAAATGCCCTGTTGCCGATCGAGGTTACCTGATATGTAGTACCTTCGATAGTCACTGTATCAGGAACAACGATCTTCTTAGGGTTCTCTACGAAGCACTCTGAATATTCAACTGTTTTTTTATCGCCTACAGATGTTACAGTATAGACTGCGTTCTCGGTAGTCAGCTCATCGCCAACTTCTGCAGTATAGTCGCCGTCTTCTATATCCTCATAGTCGATGTCAAAAATATCGCTGTCATCGTCTGTATCAGTGATCCCGGTATCCGAAGTGCCGCTGCCTGAGCTTCCGGTATCCGAAGTGCCGGTATCTGAACTTCCTGTATTCGAGCTTCCTGTATCTGAGCTTCCAGTATCCGAGCTTCCGGTGCTGGTCTTCTTCTCGACTGCTGTCCATGATGATGCATCGATCGAAGTCAGCTGATAGGAGCCGCTGGTGTAGTCAAGTCCGTCCTTGTCGCCCTGATGTGTCGGGAACTGCTCGCTGCCGTTTGTGAAGATGACCTTCACAGACTTGCCAGTCAGATTCGAAGGTACGTTTATAGCGTACACATCCTTGCCGTTCTCTGTTCCGACCTTAGTCATCGCAGCGCCTGGCCACTGACCATTGTTGTTGCTGGTGTTATCGGAGTCATACATGTAAGCCTTGATGTCTCCGGACCAGTTATTACTGTTTACAAAATAGATGTTGTAGGAGCCGTCGATCACTGTTGAGGCAGAAGTACTGCTTCCTGTGCCTGAGCTGCCTGTGCTGCTCTTCTTTTCAACTGCCGTCCACGATGAAGCGTTGTTAGATGTCAGCTGATATGAGCCGCTGCTGTAATCAAGTCCGTCCTTGTCACCCTGATGTGTCGGGAACTGCTCGCTGCCGTTCGTGAAAATGACTTTAAGGTTTTTACCGGAAAGATTAGATGGTACGTTATATCCGTAGACATCCTTGCCGTCCACAGTACCGACCTTAGTCATCGAAGCGCCTGGCCACTGACCGTTGTTGCTGCTGGTGTTGTCTGAGTCATAAAGGTAAGCCTTGATGTCTCCGGACCAGTTGTCGCTGTTTACAAAATAGATATTGTAGGAGCCGTCGATCACAGATGAAAGATCTGCATCAGAGGTGCTTCCTGTGCTCTGGCTGCCTGAGTTTCCTGTGCTGCTTCCGGTATTGCTTCCGGTGCTGCTTCCGGTTGAGCTGCTTGTCTTGTAGATGAAGGCTGCGCTTGAACCGTTTACAGTTCCTTTGAGTGTACCGTTAGATACTGTGAAGGTATTTCTGCTTACAGTATCGACATAGGTTCCGTCAGAAAGCTTTGTAGAAACGCTGATTGAAGTGCTTGAACCACCGTTTACCAGAGCTACGCCCTTTGAGCCTCTCTCGATCATTACAAGGCTGTTGTTTCCTGTAGGATTTGAGATGTTCTGTCCCTGGCCTACCATAGCGTTTCTGAAGAAGTTCGCGCACTTTACGATCGTGCTCTTGAACTCGTCATTTCCCTTTGCGCCGAGGACGTTGTTGCCCCAGTAGTTGCCGGCAGAACCGTTTGAACCGTCAGGTCTTGAGAAGAAAAGAGGAGTACCGTTCTTCTGTGCTGCAATTATAGCCCAGCCAAGCTCGATCTGCTTGTCAGTAAGGCTTGCAGACTCGTGGTTGTTGCAGTAGGTATCATGTGACTCTACCCAGGTAACAGCCTTTGAGGTATCGCTTACCTGCATGTTTTTCAGGTTGTATGCTGAGAAGTCATTGTTTTTTATAGCATTTCTGATAACGTAGCCATAGCTTGACGCTGTCATGGACAGGTACTTCTGATACTCATCCTGAGGTACGTTATCTCCCTGCAGCACCTCTCCATAGATAAAGAGGTCTGACGCATCGAACTTTGTGCCGTTCTTATTAGCTTCCTTACCAGTTACAACCGGCCAGAAATTATTGGTCCAGCCGTTCTGTTTTGTGTACTCATCCTCAGGATCAGACGGAACTCCGATATGCTTTGCCGTATCGTAACGCATACCATCACAGCCGTCCTTTACGAGCTCCTTCAGGTATTTTACAAAATAGTCCTGGAATCCCGGATTCTCAGTGTTCACATCCGGAAGTCCGCCCATCTCGCCAGTGGTGCACTCGTATCTGTTACCCCACTGTGTGATGTTATTGAAGCCGTTCTTGTGGTAAAGTCCGCCGGCTACACCCTTGCCGCCGCCAGCAGCATTGATGAGATTCTGTGATACGTCGCTGAGTGTTGGAGTGGTGTGATTCGGAATTACATCTACAATGACCTTGATTCCGTACTTATCAGCCTCGGCGCACATCTCCTTGAAATCTTCCTCTGTACCGAGCTGATAATTTCCGATGGTCCAGTCTGTAGGCTGGTACTGCCACCACCAGCATCCGTCTGTACCATTTGTCTGGTCGTTTCCCATCAGCTTCATTGTAGGATATGCGCTGACGCATGCATTTGCAGGTGAGGTCTGAACTGTTGAAAAGCCTGCTTCCGCAATGTCCTTCATGTTCGCTTTGATAGTCTGGAATGACCAGCACCAGGCGTGAAGGATGGTTCCATCTGCAGTATTTACTGCGAGGTTGTTAGCTTTTGCCTCTGCATCAGTAGCATGTGTACTTGAGGCAGGTGTTGCTGCATAGGTTATCGTCGTCTGCGCAAACAGACCTGGCTGTGGTACCGCAAAGGTAAACGCACATGCCGCAGCAATCACAAAAGACGCAAAACGTCTCTTTAGATTCTTCATTTTTGTATCCCTTTCATAATCAAAATCTGAAAAACCAGTTATCACAGAAAAAAACTTCTGTGACAGCCCCGCGGTTCTGATTTTTACGCCCTCCTTCTACAGCCCCGTCGAAAAGTAACAAACGAAACCATAAGATTTGTGTCGATTTAGTTTCGTTTTCGTAAAACTTTTCCTAAATTTTACGTTCGAAAAAAATTTTTCGCAATATCACTTTTTGGTTTTTTATGTTGTTTTTTTGTGATTATTTAAGGGCGGAATAGCTTAGCCGACGTTACAGTTTATCTCGTTCCAGGCACTTACCAGTTTATCCAGATTCCAGGCAGCATTTGCCGGACTCGTGGAAGGGAGACAGACAGCTTTCATCCCTGTCTTCTGCTCTGTGTATTTTTTATAGTATTTCTCAGCGGTCTTTCCATTGACAAAAATCCTCTTCACATCAGAGTTACTTAGTATCACCGAGAGATCGTTGGCTTTAACGTTACTGATGCTTGAATCAGATGAGCCCTCGATATCGCATGAGCCGATCACGTCCCACACAGCTATGTGGTGCTTTGTCAGAAATGCCTTCTTCTCCGGAATGGTCGCTGGTACCTCATCATCAAAAACCCTTGCGAGCACCTTCCAGAATCTGTTCTGAGGATGTCCGTAGAAAAACATCTGCTCTCTGGATTTGACCGAGGGAAAACTGCCGAGTATCAGAATTTCAGAATCCTTATCATAGAATGGTGGAATTGGATGTAAAATATGCTTTTTCATAAGTGCTCACCTGTCCTGTTTTCAACGCACCAGAAATTATACAGGAATAATCTTTTATTTTCAACAACATCCACAGGATGCGGCCTGTCGGTCTTAAAAGATTAATTTATGATTGAAAAAGCATCATGTAACGGCTATAATATAGACACCCAATCAATACAGTCGTAAAGGAAGTGTTCTTTTGAAATCAAAGGAGAGCAATATGCTTTGGCTTATTTTTGCAATCGGCTCAGCAGTTTTCGCAGCACTCACATCTATTCTGGCGAAGGTCGGTATCGAAGGCGTTGACTCAAACCTTGCGACAGCAATAAGGACCTGTGTGGTCGTACTGCTTGCCTGGGGAATGGTTTTTTTAACACATGCACAGAGCGGCATCACGAGCATAGGCACAAAGAGCTGGGTTTTCCTGATCCTTTCAGGCCTTGCGACAGGCGCGTCATGGCTCTGCTACTACCATGCCCTTCAGCTTGGCGAAGCTTCCAAGGTCGTCCCTGTAGATAAGATGAGCACTGTCATCACCTTAATCCTGGCGTTTATTTTTCTGCATGAGACATTTACATATAAATCAGTTATCGGCATGATCCTGCTCACCGCGGGAACGCTCGTAATGGTACTGTAAAAAGCTTTACCCCGTGATTTCAGAGCGGGCCGCATTTATCGCCCACGCAAACGCCTTTGCAGTCCTTTTGTCCGCGTCTTTAAAATGGCTGCCGTGATTCCATTCGAGGATTGTCTCTATTCCCTGATCTTTTAACAGCTCATACGATTCACGGATACGTTCTCCTACCGCAGCCATCACAGGATTTCTGGCTTTCTCCTCTTTATCACCCAGACTTAAATACACTGATTCTGCCTGGATCCTGTTTTCTCTCATGTAATCCGTAAATCCAGGGAACCACACAGATGGGGATGCTGCTGCTACAGCGCAGAATACGTCTGTCTGATATGCTGCCCAAAGCGCAAACAGTCCCGCGAGTGAATATCCGCCTATGATATAGCTCCTGTCCTTATCAACGCAGTATCCGAGGACCTCTTGTGTCAACCGCGCCGTCTCCGAAATCCTGCCTGCCAAAGACTGCCGGTGCCGGCCATGGTGACAGGTCAGAGTTCCAGTCTGAGGCCTTTATCGCGATCAGATAAAAATCACTGCCCACCTGTCTCTGTATCTCAGCCACCTCAGACTCTATTCCATCCAGGTCATGGTCATCGACCATCTGTATCAGGACTGTTTTCGCGTCTTCTTTTCCATATGTAGTCATCTGCATAATTTCTGCTCCTGTTATCTGCTGAAAAAATTATACAAAAACATCCCTTTATTTACAACAGCATACAGATAATTGAGTTTCCCTGATATAAAATATATGTTGCTTTTTATGGAAAAAATGCTATACTAAGGGCGCAGGAAAACGATTTATGCAGATTCATTTTTTCCTGACATTTCATGATAAAGTGAGGTGAACACAGCATGGAACCATGTGATAGCTGCGGTCGAAGTAGCAATACGGAAACCGCCAGAGATTCTGACCGACGATACTGCCTGTGGCAGTCTGCTGTGTTCGCCCTTATTTTTTCTTCTGTGGACTGAGCACAGCTTTGTCGTGCGTATTTTTCCGCGTCTCCGTATTTTTATTTCAAACCGCGATACCACTAACTGACACTGTAACAAAGAGGTATTGCCATGAAAGAAAAAAATGAACTTAATATGCCTGAAGAGAAGAATGCTCAGGCATTGGATCAGCCTGATTACATCGGAGAGATCCTTTCCCTGATCCGCTCCAACACTTCACCAATTATTCTTCGTGAAAAGCTTGATGACTATCACGAAAATGATATCGCCGATGCCCTCCCGCAGCTCAAGCCAAACGAGCGTCAGAAATTATACCGGATTTTAGATCCGGATCTTCTCGCCTCGATTCTCGAATACGCTGAGGATGATGAGGACGCGCTTTACTTAAGTGAGATGGATATTCACCGCGCCGCTTCTGTTGTATCAGAAATGGACAGTGACGACGCCGTCTCAGTTCTTAAGACGCTGCCAAAAGAGCGCCGTGCTCTCGTTATCGATCTGATGGATTCAGATTCAAAGCATGATATAAAGCTTATGGCTTCCTATGATGATGACGAGATAGGAAGCCGTATGACTACCAACTGTATCATCATCCGTGAAAATCTGACCGTAAAAGAGGCTATGAGCGAGCTGATACGTCAGGCAGGAGAAAACGATAATATCTCCACACTTTTTACTGTTGATGAAGATGGTGAATTCTATGGCGCCATCGACTTAAAAGAGCTGATCATTGCCAGACAGGATCAGTCTCTGGATGATCTGATCGTCACCTCATTCCCATACGTCTACGGGCACGAAGAGATTGATGACTGTATCGAAAGGCTGAAGGATTATTCAGAGGACTCCATCCCTGTCCTCGATAACAGCAACCGTATTTTAGGCGTCATCACTTCCCAGAACCTGACACAATTAGTTGACGAAGAGCTGGGCGAGGATTACGCAAAACTCGGCGGCCTGACCGCGGAGGAAGACCTGAAGGAGCCTGTAAGCCTTAGCGTAAAAAAGCGTCTGCCATGGCTTGTACTTCTGCTTTTCCTCGGAATGGTAGTTTCTTCAGTTGTAAGCCTCTATGAAGGCGTCGTGGAAAAATTAACGATAATCATGGCTTTCCAGTCAATGATCCTTGATATGTCCGGAAATGTGGGAACGCAGTCACTGGCAGTTACTATCCGTGTTCTGACTGACCGCGGAATCAACGGGAGAATGAAACTGCGGCTGATCCGCAAGGAGATCACGACTGGCGCGGCAAATGGCTTCCTCGTAGGTTGTGTAGCGGTCGTAGGTGTCGGCATCTACATCATGCTGGCTCATCACATGGCTATAGCGCTCTCTCTTGCCATTTCAGTCTGCATAGGCTTATCACTGCTCCTCGCCATGGTGATTTCGAGCTTTGTCGGGACGATAATCCCGATGTTCTTTGACAAGATCGGCGTGGATCCTGCCGTCGCCTCCGGCCCGCTTATCACGACTATCACTGACCTGGTTGGTGTAGTAACCTACTACAGTCTGGCCTGGATAATGCTCGTCCATTTTCTCGGGATGTAATGCCCTGATGATCTGTGATTTTCAGTTCATCGGGGTAAGCTCTCCCTTTTCAAGCGCTTTCAGCGCTGCACCCGAACCACCCTGGAAAGAGTATGCCTTTATACCGGCTTTTGTCAGCAGAAATAAAGCCCTCGGCCCAAAATTTCTGGCGATTACCTTGTCAGTCATTTCTTTTTTCAGGGTATCGACTGCTTCCTCAGAATTTTTGTCGCCCATGAGCAGCATATGTCCCTTTTTTCTTCTTTTTCCCTCTTCAAAAAATATGATGTTAAAATACTCAGCTTTTTCAAAATAAGGGATTGACGCGCCTCCGGCATAAGCGACGGCCACAAAGTCAAAACTGCGATCTTTTTTCTTTCTCACAATAAGCCTCTGCTTCTCTGTAAAATATACGGTCAAAGATGCCTGTATACGCAGAGACATCCTCCAGCCCTGGCCAAACGTTCTGCTAGACTAACATCTTGCTGTCAGTATAATCCTGTTTCGATATGGAGTCAAGCTGTTGTTGGTTTTTGCTGACGCATGCTTTATAATGTAGCCGTAGTTACTATAAAAAACTATAATGACCACAGTTGACAGATAAAAGGTTCCTTCAAAATAAGGAGATGCAATATGAAAGCAATAGTGGCAATTGATTCCTTTAAAGGAAGTCTCAGCTCTCTTGAAGCTGGTAACGCGGTAAAAAGCGGGATACTTAAGGCAGATCCAGAGGCGGAGGTCATCGTAAGACCGCTTGCTGACGGCGGTGAAGGAACCGTCGAAGCGCTTACGACCGGAATGGGCGGGACCATAATGACAGTTTCTGTCACTGGCCCTCTTGGTGAAAAAGTAAACGCAAAATACGGAATTCTCTCCGACGGCAGAATAGCAGTCATGGAGATGTCGCAGGCTGCCGGAATCACCCTGATCAGGGACGAGGACAGAAACCCGCTGAAGGCAACAACGCGCGGCGTCGGTGAGATGATCCTTGACGCAACAGGCAGGGGCTGCAGGCATTTTATCATCGGGATCGGAGGTTCCGCAACTAACGACGGCGGAATCGGAATGCTTCAGGCCCTTGGTTTTGATCTCCTTGATAAAAATGGAAATCCTGCTGCTCCCGGCGCGCAGGGCCTTGAAGATCTGACGTATATAGGCAGTGAAAATGCAGCTCCTGAGCTTGCTTCGTGCAGCTTCCGCATAGCCTGCGATGTGACAAATCCTCTTTGTGGAGAAAAAGGATGCAGCGCTGTTTTCGGACCGCAGAAGGGAGCTGACCCGTCGATGATCCTTCAGATGGACAGCTGGCTTTCTGATTTCGCAAAGACAGCTGAGAAAAATTTTCCAGGGGCTGATCCTGAATATCCCGGGACCGGCGCGGCAGGAGGCCTGGGATTTGCTTTTCTTACCTTTACAAACGCAGTCCTCGAATCAGGGATAAAAATCGTTCTCGACGAGACAAGGCTTGAGGATTACATCAAAGAGGCTGATATAGTCGTAACAGGCGAGGGCAGGCTCGACGGGCAGACTGTAATGGGCAAGGCGCCTGCCGGTGTCGCGGAGATCGCAAAAAGACACAATAAAAAAGTAATTGCTTTCGCGGGAAGCGTGGCAAAGGATGCGAAAGCCTGCAACTCCCATGGAATAGATGCGTATTTTCCGATCCTGCGTGAGGTCTGCACACTACAGGAAGCCATGGACAAGGATAAAGCGGCACAGAACTTAAGCGATACAGCGGAGCAGGTTTTCCGCCTGGCAAAAGCAATTAAATAAGGCACCCGGATCTCTCCGGATGCCTGTTGCATGATTATTGATTATTTGGGATTATCTTTTTTATTGATAATAAGGGATTATCTTTTTCTGGTTTTTGTGATCTTACCACTCTTTGAGCAGAAGTACATCTTATTTTTATACTTAACCCACTTGCTGGTAATTATCGCGCCCTTCTTGTCAGTGAGGTATTTTTTACCCTTGACTGAAACAAGACTGCTCTTTACAACACAACCATTTGCGTCAGCATAATAGGAGCTGCCGCCTGAGGTCTTTACGATTTCCTTTTTTGCCAGAAGTCCGTTCGACCTGGCGACGTAGGTCTTTCCATCGATCTCTACTGTCTCAGACTTCGCTACTGTATGATCTTCCTTTACGACAAAGGTTTTCTTTCCAATCCTTGCCAGTCCTTCATCAGCTAAAGTACCATCACTGGTTGCGACATATTTCTTTCCATCGATGGTTACGCTCTTGTTCGTTACAGCCTTACCATTCTTGTCTGTCGCGATAAGATTTCCGTCCTGATCCTTTACGATTGTTTTTACAGCTGCTTTTCCGTCTTCAGTTACATAGACTCCGTTATCAGTTCTTGTGGCGGATACTGCCGGTACAGAATCATTCTGCCTGTCTGTGGTATCTGAGTTCTTTCCGTCACTGTCACCGGATGTGCCTGACTTATCCGTATTATCAGCTGTCTGCTGGCTGTCACTGTTTCCGGCTGACGGCTGTGCTGTCTGCTGGCTGTCACTGTTTCCGGCTGACGGCTGTGCTGCCTGCTGGCTGTCACTGTTTCCAGCTGTGCTTCCACTTGATGACTGCCCGCCTGAGATCTGCTGTCCATCATTGTTTCCTGCTGATGTGCTGCCTGAATCTCCTGTCGACGGATTTGAAGGCTTTTCTTCCTCCTGCACGTCATCCGTTTTTACCAGCTTTATCTCATCAAAGTCACCCCAGCTGGAGGCTTCTGCTTTGACACCGGCAGATACAGTGATCTCATTTTTACCAGAATCGATCATATCCTTTGTGACTGTTACTGTAAGTGAAGGAGTTCTCCATTCACGCCAGCCATCAAGGGTATCCGTTACCTTCTTTTCTTCACCATTTAATTCATACTTCAGATATACCTCGTCAGCTGATCCGGCAAGACTTCCCTGTGTGATCATTGAAAAAGTATAGACGCCCGGCTCTGTTACCTTTACCTTCTGTGATATCTCATAGTAAAAATCAGAGTCGCTCCAGAAGTGAAGGGAATAGGTTCCCTTATAAGTGTTATTGCCTACGCTGCTTGCTACCGATCCACCTGTAGAACCTTCAGATACTGTCCAGCCTGTCGTATCTCCTGTCTCGAAACCACCGTTTGTCAGGATATTTTTGTTCAGACGTCTTACTTTTCTTGTGACCTCAGCTCCGTCTGCAGTACCCCTTACCGTAAAGGTCTTTCCGAAACTGACGGCAGCGTTTACTGAAGCGATATCATCAGAATTCCAGTTTACGGTTATTTTTTCAGCAGAGCCATTTGTATAATACTTTCTCCCCATTCCAAGCATTTCTGCTGTAAGAGTCTCGTCCTCATCGAGCACCAGCTCATCAGGATCAGCTTCTATGCTCTCCAATGTCAGCTCTTCATCTATCACTTCTGTTGAAGGATCGTAATCAGCGGCAAAAGCGCGAAGCGACTTCAGCGCATTGCCATCCGCATCAAAAAATGACTCGTTATCAATTGCTGCTCCACCGGACGCTTCCTCAGGTGCTTTTTTATCATACTCTGCCGCGTACTTTGAGGCCCAGCCGCAGCCATACTTATCCCAGAGCGACTCCTCGTACTTTAAGGCCTCTGCCTTTTCCTCATCGCTCATGCCATTTACATCGACAAGTCCGTTCCAGGCTGCTTCCCAGTAGAATGCGCCCCAGCCGGCCTTTTTTCCATCTGAAAAAGTAATCGATGAAACCGTATCTGCCATTGTCCTGAACTGCTGTGCCTGCCCGTTTACTGTAACAGGATATTGAAGCACATCGTCTGAGCTGTTATTTTTCTCAGTGACTGTATTCTCAAATCCATCTGTATCCTTGAACGTGTTTGGGTAGCTGGTCTCAGCAACCATTACCTGCTTATTGTATTTCTGCGCTATCTCCTGAAGGTCTTCCTTTATTGAAGCAGCGGTGCCATGCCAGAATGGATAGGCTGATGTAGCGAAGACATCATAGTTTACTTTTCCTTTGTCCAGATTTGCGGCATATCCGAGCTGCTTTCCGTCATCCTGCGGATCTGTGAAGTGAACTGCTGCAAGGATGGTCTTTCCATTTTCCTTTGCGACTTCATGAACCGCGTCACAGCCTGCTGCATAAACCTTGTCGACATTTTCTGTCCAGTCTCCACTTGCTGATACTCCGGCAATACCGTTGTTTGTCTCGTTTCCTACCTGAACCATCCCGACGTCGACTCCGGCATCAATCAGTTTTTGAAGAGACTCTTTAGTATATTCACTGACTGCTTCAGCCGTCTTATCAGGATCTCCATCAAAAGACTTCCAGGCCTTTGGCGCTGTCTGCCTGTCCGGATCTGCCCATCCATCTGAATAATGGAAGTCGATCAGGACTTTCATTCCGGCATTTGTAGCCCACTGCCCCATTGTGACAGCTTTTGCCAGGTCATTATCTCCACCACCGTAGCCGTTTCCATTCGAATCATACGGATCATTCCATACCCTGATCCTCACCCAGTTCATTCCCTGCTTCGCAAGGAAATTGAAAAAATCCTGATCCTTTATGATGTTTCCATCAAAATCCTTGTATCCCCAGTCTGTCTTTCCCAGATATCTGTCGGCATTCATCTGGTCAAATGCTTCCTGAATGGAGAGGTAGGCTGAAAGATCTCCGCCCCGGATCGAATCGGTGACAGGATTTTCCGTTTCTTCTGTATCATCTGTTGTATCTGAATCGCTCTTCTGGGCGCTCGAACTACTGATCAGTTCATCTGTGATTCCATATGAACTGAGGTCATCGGATATCTTATAATTACTACCGGAAATATCAAGGATTATCGTCTTCCCTTTTGCTGCAACTATATCTGAAAAATAATTACTTCCCCAGGCATTAAGGAGCTTTTTGCTATCATCCCCGGTATAGTCTGAATAAATACCAAATCCACCATTGGTATCATCCGAATTTACTATAAAATCAATTCTGAAAAGATTCGTTCCTTCCTTTACTTCCTTTAAAGCTGCATGCTCCAGGCTCCAGGTCTCTCCGGATGCTGTATCATAATCATTGATATCATCCTTTGCAAGAGACAAAGCTTTGCAGTCTGTATAAGTCAGCAGATACAATTCTTTTATATCCTTCGCTGCCTTAATAAAAACTATGACCTCGTTGTCCTTTGCTGTCTCTGTAGTATCTGATTTCCCGTT
>JBJELA010000013.1:0-3725 GCA_051878915.1 Candidatus Weimeria sp. | reverse complement strand
CTATCGCGACTTCACTTGCAATATTTATCTTGTGGAAGTATATTTATATAGTTGGTTTAAAATGATAACGATAAGAAATGCAAAACAGAATGAATTTCACACGCTTGAAGAGATTTCTGTCTCTTCAATGAGCGAACCGTGGAGAGAAGCCGATTTTATCTCAGCAGAAAAAAATGAGTACGCATTGATAATTGCGGCTGTTGAGACTGGCAATCCGGTTGGCTACGCTGTCGGATATTTTGCCGCGGATGAGGCGGAGCTGCCATCGATAGCAGTAAACCCGCGGATGAGGCGGCGGGGTATAGGAAACGCTCTCCTGAAGGAATTGTTTTCTCAGGTTAAACAGCGTGGCGCGGCGAAGCTTTTTCTGGAGGTAAGGGAGTCGAACAAAGAGGCAATTTCTCTTTATGAAAGGAACGGCTTCATTACTGCCGGAACGAGGCGGCATTTTTACAGTAATCCTGAAGAGGATGCGCTGGTGATGATGAAGCTATTATAAAGAAGGAAAGATATGATAGATCATGTAACTCTGGCGATGGGCGCAGGCGGAAAGCAGACCGCTGAGCTCATCGACAATGTATTTAAGAACTATTTAACAAATGAATTTTTCACTGCTGACGATGCCGCAGTGCTGCCACAGCCTGCCGGACAGATAGCGATGTCTACGGACGGCTTTATCGTAAGCCCCGCGTTTTTCCCGGGAGGCAATGCCGGGGAACTCAGCATCTGCGGAACGGTAAACGACCTTACCTGTATGGGAGCAAGGCCGCTCTATCTGACCTGCTCCTTCGTAATTGAGGAAGGATACCCGATCGAATCGCTGAGACAGCTGGTTGCGTCTATGGCTGAGACCGCGAAAAAATGCGGCGTCCGTGTAGTTGCGGGAGACACAAAGGTCGCTGGCAAAGGTCAGGTGGACGGCTGCTTTATCACTACGGCCGGCGTTGGTGAGATTGTCCCTGGTGTGCACACTTCAGGAGCCCTCGCAAAGCCGGGCGATGCTGTGATCGTGACAGGCGATATCGGAAGACACGGCTGCTCGATCCTTCTCTCGAGAGACGAGTACGGCATCGAGGCTGACGTGACAAGTGACTGCGCTCCGCTCTGGAAGCCGCTTTCTCATGTCTTTGAAAAGGTGCCGGGAGTACATGTCGTGCGTGACGCTACGCGTGGCGGCGTCGGAACTGTGCTCTACGAGATCTGCCATGAAAGCGGCGTCGGCATCAGGCTTGACAGAGAGAAGGTTCCGGTTCAGTCAGAGGTCAGAGGTGTCTGCGACATGCTTGGCCTTGATCCGCTCTACCTCGCCTGCGAGGGCCGCATGGTCATAATGGCACCGTCAGAGAATGCATCGGAGATCGTTTCAATACTTAAAAATTTTGAAGATACAAAGAATGCCTGCGTTATCGGCGAGGTGACATCTGAGCAGGAAGGACATGTAATTGTGCGCACTTCCATTGGTACAGAGACCTATCTGCCAGAGCCAGGAAACGAGCTGCTGCCAAGGATCTGCTGACCGAAAGCTTCGAGACGAGAGCAAGCCGAAGGCGCAGCTCGAGTCCGAAGCGAGGTCGTTCTCTGAGATTAATGAGAGCGAGCCGAAGGCGAAGCTCGAATTTAGCGAAGAGAACTTCCTAAATCAAAAGAGATGAGAACGAGCGTAAGCGAAGTTCGAATCCAGATCGAGGTCGTTCTCTGAGATTAGCGAGCGCAAGCGAAAGCGCAGCTCGAGCTTAGCGAAGAGAACTTCATTAATCAAAAGAGACGCAGCTCGAGTCCGAAGCGAGGTCGTTCTCTGAGATTAATGATCGCTATGAGCACTTAGCGACCGTATTATGGTCGCTTACGTGCGATGCATGCAAGTCACTAGCAGCTTTGCTGCTTAGAGACTTGCAGAGCGAGCCGAAGGCGAAGCTCGAATTTAGCGAAGAGAACTTCCTAAATCAAAAGAGATGAGAACGAGCGTAAGCGAAGTTCGAATCCAGATCGAGGTCGTTCTCTGAGATTAGCGAGCGCAAGCGAAAGCGCAGCTCGAGCTTAGCGAAGAGAACTTCATTAATCAAAAGAGACGCAGCTCGAGTCCGAAGCGAGGTCGTTCTCTGAGATTAATGATCGCTATGAGCACTTAGCGACCGTATTATGGTCGCTTACGTGCGATGCATGCAAGTCACTAGCAGCTTTGCTGCTTAGAGACTTGCAGAGCAAGCCGAAGGCGAAGCTCGAATTTAGCGAAGAGAACTTCAATATCAGCCGGTGTTGCACCTGACAGAGTCCGGAAATGAATTGTCGCCAAGGTATATTTGATGCGGTAGCTACGTGTGAAAAAGCGGTTTTTGGAAATTCACACGTAGAAAGCCGGAGGAGACTACGTGTGAAAAGTCGGTTTTTGAAATTTCACACGTAGAAAACTCGGGCGGACTACGTGTGAAAAAGCGTTTTTTGTAAATTCACACGTAAGAAGCCAGATATGACTACGTGTGAAAAAGCAGTTTTTGGAAATTCACACGTAGAAAGCTGGAGGAGACTACGTGTGAAAAAGCGGTTATTGGAAATTCACACGTAAGAAGCCAGAAATGACTACGTGTGAAAATCAGGTTTTCCAATTCTCACACGTAAACACCGGCAGGACTTTACGGACTGGAATTGAAAAATGCTGTCCAGTCTGTAAAGAGAGTCCGGATGGGCGAAATTAAGTCCTATAAAAACTGCACGAAAATGACATATTGTGCAGGAAATTACGGATTAGAGATGAGAAACCCGTAAAACACTTGTGGATCGCGCTTTGCAGATAAATGAGGAGAAATAGATGTACTTAAAGCTGAAAAAAGGTGAAGGCCGCCTGATAAAAAGCGGCGGAGCCTGGATCTTTGATAATGAGATACAGGAAATATCGGATGACATCACAGACGGCGAGCTGGTAGAAGTTCATGATTTTGATGATTTTTTCATGGGATGGGGATTCTACAATTCAGCTTCAAAGATCCGTGCCAGGATGCTCTGCCGGTACAGGAAAGAAAAGCCGGATGAAGCATTTTTCAGGGAGAGGATAAAAGCGGCACTCGACTACAGGAAAAATACCGTGGATATGAACGCCTGCCGTCTTATTTTTTCAGAGGCTGACTTCTTCCCGGGAATGGTAGTCGACAAGTATAACGACCTGCTTGTCGTGGAGTCCTTAGCGCTGGGAATTGACAGGCTGAAGCCGATGATCCTTCGGCTGTTGCTTGAAGAATTAAAAAATAACGGCTTTGATATCAGGGGCATCTACGAGCGAAGCGACGCGCCTGTCAGGAAAAAGGAGGGAATGAAGCCGTTCAAGGGCTGGCTTTATACTGTAGAAAAGGGCTTCATCGATGAGCCGTTTAATGACATGCTCCGCGAGTGGAATCCCGATGAGGATTATCCAGAAAGAGCGGAATCACCATTGACCGAAATTGTGGAGAATGGGGTTCACTATACAGTCGATGTCGAGAACGGGCAGAAGACCGGATTTTTCTTAGATCAGAAGTACAACAGATATGAGATCCAGAAGCTCGCGAAGGGCAAGTCTGTACTGGACTGCTTTACGCATATGGGAACCTTCGCCTTAAATGCGGCAAGAGGCGGAGCGTCGGAAGTGCTTGGTCTTGATATTTCGGAGCTTGCGGTGCAGCAGGCGACGGCCAATGCAAAGCTCAACGGCCTTGAAAAAACAGCACGATTCGAAACAGCGGATGTGCTTGACG
>JBJELA010000012.1:0-3755 GCA_051878915.1 Candidatus Weimeria sp. | reverse complement strand
AGATCTGTAGATCATGAATTTGATCTACGGATCTGGCTTTTTATGATATAACCAGTATATAAAAAGGGGTGTACAATACTTGCAGCGTGGTCAATACTTTGATGGATAAAAAACTTGACTAATATTGGTTCTGCTCTGCCTCTCCTCAGCTGATCATAAGTAGAATGGAAAACTCGCTCGTAATGCCTGCACAGATAGGAGCGCACAATGGGCAATAGAGCAGATAGAAGCGAAGGAATACACAGAAAAATATAGTTCGGGTGATTGACAGATCATTGAGATAGGAGAGAACTTTTTAAGCGATAAGAGAAATATCGATGAGTGGTAGGTGAGGTGAAAAATCTTAATCATGCCCATGACATCCACTTTTGACCTGTGATATACTTCATCGGAGCTATTTATTAAAACTTTCAAAATTGTTTACGGAGGGAATATGAACAGAGAAGCAAGCTTTCATATGGTTAAAAAAGTTGTTTGTCTATTTGTGATAATTCCACTTACATTTTGTATGATCAACAGTCAGTCAATGCGGAAGCAGCAGTAACGTCAGAACTATTAAAAAAAGAACTGGACGGGTCATGTGAGATTGTAGATGGATTAAAAGAATTAGGACTTACATCTGAACAAGCAAAAAATATTTTGTCGTTAGACAGACACGATTCTACTTATTATAATGACATTCAATCTGAAATCGATTCTTTGAAGAAACCATCTAATGATATGGAAGTGGCGACGCTTATCAGGAGAGATATTCAAAAAAAATCAGCACAACAGAAGACAAAATCAGCATCTAGTTTACCAAATGGTAATCCACCTACTGATGAAGAAGAACAGTCTGAGAGAATTCTTCATGTATATCAAGATGCTTCAGATAGATTCAGCGATGTTCAGACTATCTCTGATTACATGGTATATTTCTATCTGTCTCATTATGTTGATAATCCTTATTACTCGAAGGAATCACCGAACTTTGATCAGATATATGCCCATGATCTGACATCAACTGATATCAAAACATATGATACTTTTATAAGTGAGACTCATTTCATTGACTGGTGCACACTTTTTAAAAGCATATTATCAGAGTTATCCACAGTGAAAGGTACATCTGAAGATATAAAGGAAAGGTTTGAATCAAGCAAAAATATTATTATAAATACGGTAAAAGTAATAAAAGATGAAGCAGATCTTGCAAACAATGCAAAAGGAGCCCTTAATGAGGGAATGATATGATAATATGTAGTACTGCGATTGTTGTAATAATTGGTATGCTTATTCCAGCGCGCGGGAGCTGGATCAGCCCACCGCCGATACATGAAGAAAGAAGGGAGAAAATCAGTGTATTAGATGACATAATGTTTTGTTTTTTTTACACTACATCCTATTTTCAGCTCCATCTGCCTATCTTTTGTGATCCATTGACAGGTTATAAATGACTTTAGGTGAGAGGAAGGAATGACTGATGCTGTACCTGCACTGCAGCAACTTCGCTCTACTTGCCGTGAATATAAAAATCCGTGAACAGTAACACACGACAATAAAAAAACACTAAGAGCCGCATATCGGCTTTTTTTTATAGCTGGATATATGATAAAATACGGGTACAGGAGGCAATATGGAACTGTATGATGGAAGAATTCCTGGATATAAAGCCCGGCTCCGTAAGCATTATGGGGCTGATGAATGACCATGATAATCAGGTCCAGCTGTTAGTAGACAGAGATGTGCTTGCAGAGAAGTATGTCGGATGTCATCCTTGTGTGAATACTTCTTCACTGAAGATCCTCACAGAGGATGTATTCGGGACTTTTCTTAAGGCAGCTCATCATACGAACATATAAGAGATGATCTGGCTGGTCTTGGCACAGATCTCGGAGCCTTCATGGAGCAGCTAGATGCCAGATTCCCGGCACCTGATCATAAAGTGCCGCTGGAGAAGATATAGCAAGGTCAAAAAGGGACCTGGCCCCTTTTTCACCATACGCAGACAAAATCGCATATATAGATAAGTTTTGCAAAAATAGCCGGGTTTACCCGGCTTTATTTTTATGCTATAATCTGTATAACTGTTCAGCACATCTTTTTTCAGGGTGGCCAAGGCGCGAAGCGCCTCTGACCACCCACATGAGAGGCGCAAAGCGCCTCTCATGTGTGGGTGCTGAATGATTACTAGACTGTTATATTTCCGAATGGAGGAACTATGTACACTATCGAAGACATCAAGAATGAAGATCCTGAAATCGCGCAGGCTATCTGCGATGAGTACGAGAGACAGCAGAGCCACATAGAGCTGATCGCTTCTGAGAACTGGGTCAGCCCGGCTGTAATGAGCGCTATGGGTTCTATCCTTACGAACAAGTACGCTGAGGGTTATCCTGGACACAGATACTATGGCGGCTGCGAGAAGGTTGATATCATTGAGGACCTTGCCCGTGAGAGAGCGAAGAAGCTTTTTGGGGCTGAGTATGTAAACGTTCAGCCGCATTCCGGCGCTCAGGCCAATATGGCTGTTGAGTACGCGGTCTGCGAGCCTGGAGATACGATCATGGGTATGAGCCTTGACCACGGCGGACATTTAACCCACGGTTCACCGGCTAATTTTTCAGGACATTATTTCCATATAGTTCCTTACGGAGTTAATGATCAGGGCTTTATCGACTACGATGAGGTTGAGAGAATCGCAAAGGAGAGCAGACCGAAGATGATCATCGCCGGCGCATCTGCTTATGCCCGCTCCATCGATTTCGAGAAGTTTTCTGAGATAGCCCACGAGGTAGGAGCTGTCCTTATGGTGGACATGGCTCATATCGCAGGACTTGTAGCTGCAGGCTATCATCAGTCACCGGTTCCTTACGCTGATATCGTTACCACGACTACACACAAGACTCTCCGCGGACCGCGCGGCGGCCTGATCATGGCTACTGAGGAAGCTTCAAAGAAGTTCAAGCTGAACAAGGCTGTTTTCCCTGGAATCCAGGGCGGTCCTCTTATGCATGTGATCGCGGCAAAGGCTGTATGCTTCAAGGAGGCTATGTCACCTGAGTTCAAGGACTATGCACATCAGATTATCCTGAATGCACAGTCTCTCTGCAGCGGACTTATGGGCAGAGGAGTCGATATCGTTTCAGGCGGCACAGATAACCATCTGATGCTTGTAGACCTGATAAAGAACGGCCTTACCGGAAAAGAGGTTGAGGCATGGCTTGATGAGGCCCACATCACAGCAAATAAGAATACAGTTCCAAACGATCCGCAGAGTCCGTTCGTAACCAGCGGTATCCGTCTCGGAACACCGGCAGCTACAACCCGTGGCCTTAAGGAGGATGACTTCGATAAGGTTGCAGAGGCTATTGCTGACGTAATAAATGAAAAAGAATCAGGAATACCGAAGGCTAAGGAGATTATCAAGACTCTTACAGACAAGTATCCGCTTTCAGCAAAATTCTTCTGATTTTTTATAGAGAGGCAATTATGATAGACATTAAGTTTTTACGTGAGAATCCGGACGCTGTCCGCGAGAACATCAAAAAGAAATTCCAGGACAAGAAGCTTCCGCTTGTGGATGAGGTCATCAAGTATGACAAGCTGAGCCGTGAGACAAAGGCAGAGGCTGATGAGCTCCGTGCTTCAAGGAACAAGCTCTCTAAGCAGATCGGCGCCCTGATGGCTCAGGGAAAGAAGGACGAGGCTGAGGCCGTAAAGGCTCAGGTTACTGAGAACGCGTCAAGGCTTGCTGAGCTCGAGGAGAAGGAAAA
>JBJELA010000011.1:0-3773 GCA_051878915.1 Candidatus Weimeria sp. | reverse complement strand
GCCAGACGTAGCATGACGTCCCTCCTCCGGGCATCGCCCATCCCTGCAAGCGTCTCCAGAGCATTTTTTCTAATGATGTCTGCCATATATTTTCTCTTCTGAAGGTTGTAGTGACTCTACCAAAAACTAAAACAAAGATCAGTAATCTTCCGTAAAGAAATGCTTTACCCCGTCCTTTTTCCAGGCGATCACCGTCGAGAGATTCACATTTTCCACACTACGGAAAATATTCTGTTCGACAGTAGGGTTTACTTTTTTAAGCTCCCTGATCAGCTGCTTTATCTCCATCCTCTTCGAGTTCGTATGTCCCTCCGGATCGATCGATGAGCAGGTATCGGTAAAGTGGCAGGCGCACTGGATAAAGTGCAGGCCGTTTGAATCGCGCCACCTCTTGATATCATCCTCTCTGATCAGATACAGCGGGCGGATCAGCTCCATGCCCTCAAAATTAGTGCTGTGCAGCTTCGGCATCATGGTCTGCACCTGGCCGCCATAGAGCATGCCCATAAGGATAGTCTCGATCACATCATCGTAGTGATGACCGAGCGCAATCTTGTTGCAGCCAAGCTCCTTTGCCTTCGAGTAGAGCCAGCCGCGGCGCATCCTCGCGCAGAGATAGCACGGATTTTTAGGCACGGTATCAACTATGTCAAAAATATCCGATTTAAACATGGTAAGCGGCACGTCGAGAAGGCGGGCATTCTCCTCTATCACGGCCAGGTTCGTGTCATTGTAGCCCGGATTCATGCACAGAAAGGTAAGGTCAAAGTCAAACTTGTGGTGTCTCTTTATCTCCTGGAAAAGCTTCGCCATAAGAAACGAATCCTTTCCACCAGACACGCAGACAGCCACATGGTCCCCGGGCTGCAGCAGCTCATAGGTGTTTAAAGCCTTTGCGAACGGCGAAAACAGCTTCTTGTGGAAAGTCTTTCTGATGCTCTCCTCGGCCTGCTTTTTCTTTGATTCGCAGTGCTTTATGTCGAAGACCACCCAGCCTGAGTAACCGCCGGCCAGAGAATATGCCTCAACACCCTGGGACTGAAGCTTTTTTACAGGCTCAATCGACTGCTCACCAGTCATACAGTAGACGATAACAGGCACGCCGGCGCCCTTCCACTCCTCTGCATGAGAGTCGAACTCCGAAGGCTCCATGCAGACGGCTCCCGGGATAATGCCGTAGTCCCTCGCACTTTTATTTCTCATATCAACTAAAATATAAGAGGAGAGCCGTTTCTCGGACATCTCCTCCGGTGTGATCTCAATATTCATAAATCATGCCTTTTCAAGCTTTTCCCTGAGCGCCCTGCCGGCACGGAAAAGCTCACGTTTTTTCAGCTTGGTCTCAAGGTCCTGCTTTTCACGGGCCTCATGATCAAAACCAATTATATCAGTCGTCACCCTGGATGCTATCATCAGGCCTGCTGCCGGCGGAACAAAAGGCGTGGATGCCGGAATCGCGCGGCGGTCGTTGCAGGATCTCGGTGAATTCGGCGGGCAGACACAGTGCTCACGGCAGCTGATCTCAGGATCGTCAATAGGACTCAACGCTGTCTCAGTAGAGTAGAGAACGGTGCATTTTTTAATGCCGCGTTTTTTAAGCTCGCGCCTCATGACTTTTGAGAGCGGATCCTTTACAGTCTTGTAGACATCCGTGATCTCAAGCTTTGAAGGATCCATCCGGTTTCCGCAGCCCATACAGGAGATCACAGGAACCCCTGCCTTTTTCGACTCTTCAATGATAAGTAGCTTCGCGGTCACTGTATCAACAGCGTCGACTACATAGTCCCACTTTGAAAAATCAAACTGGTCCCTGGTATCTGGCAGGAAAAATGTCCGGTATGTCTCCACCTCGGCGTGAGGATTGATAGAAAGCACCCTCTCTTTCGCGACCTCGACCTTCGGATGACCAACTGTCCTGACAGTCGCCATGATCTGCCTGTTGATATTCGTAAGGCAGACCACATCGTCATCTATCAGCGAAAAATGACCGACTCCGGCGCGCGCAAGTGCTTCTACGACATAGCCGCCCACGCCGCCGATTCCGAAGATGGCGACGTGAGCGGTTTTTAATTTTTCCATTGCTTCCGCACCGAGAAGCATTTGTGTTCTCGAAAACTGATTCTGCATTATGCCAGAGCAGCTGTGATGATAGACATCGAGTAAACCTCAAGGGCGTTGCAGCCACGTGAGAGGTCGTTGATAGACGCGTTGAGGCCTAAGAGGATAGGGCCGTACGCATCGAAGTTACCTAATCTCTGAGCGATCTTGTAGCCGATGTTACCAGCGTTGATGTCAGGGAAGATGAAGGTGTTTGCGTGTCCGGCAACAGGATCTCCAGGGCACTTTGTCTTTGCTACACGAGGAGCAACGGCAGCGTCGAACTGAAGCTCACCGGAAATAGGAAGGTCAGGATACTTAGCCTTTGCCTTGGCAGCGGCGTTACGCATCTTGTCTACATCCTCGCCCTTTCCTGAGCCAAGTGTAGAGTATGAAAGGAAAGCGACCTTTGGATCAACTCCGAAAGTTCTGGCGCAGTTAGCAGCTTCTCCGGCGATCTCTACGAGCTCGTCCTCAGAAGGCTTGATATTGATAGCGCAGTCAGCGAACGCAAGAACCTCGCTCTCACCTGTGGCAGCAGGACGAACAAGGATGAAGACTGAGCTTACGATTGAGTTGCCTGGCTTTGTCTTTATCAGCTGAAGCGCTGGTCTTACAGTATCTGCTGTAGAATAGGTGGCGCCGCCTAAAAGGCAGTCAGCCTCGCCCATTTTTACAAGCATGGTTCCAAAATAGTTTGAACCTGCAAGAATCTGCTTTGCCTGATCAGGTGTAACACCCTTCTTCTTTCTGAGCTCACAGAAGAGGTCAACCATCTCATCGAATCTCTCGTAATTATCAGGATCGATGATCTTTGCGCCGCGGATGTTAAATCCGGCTTTCTCTGCGGATTCCTCAATCTCATCCGGCTTTCCCAGAAGAATCGGGTGAAGGAAGTTTGAAGCAAGAAGTCTTGATGCTGCCTCAAGGATCCTTGGATCAGATCCCTCTGTGAATACGATTGTCTTTGGGTTCTTTTTAAGCTTTTCGATCATGCTGCCAAAACCGAATTCCATTTGTTTATCTCCTTTTATGAAAATACTTGTTAGTCTAGCCTCACTGTATACAGGCCATATATAATAATATCACCATACTTCTGATTTATAAAGTTCTATGTTCAATACAAATCAGTCGGGAATCTGACGCCTGAAATCCCGCAAAGGCTTGCTGGGATTATTTTTTTTTGCGCTAGCTGCGGTTTTCCGTACCAAAGGCTTGGAATTGGCAAATGGTACGGAAATTACGATTATGCAAGCTGCGGTTTTCCGTACCAAATGCTAGGAATTGGCAAATGGTACGGAAATTACGATTATGCAAGCTGCGGTTTTCCGTACCAAATGCTAGGAATTGGCAAATGGTACGGAAAATATGAGATAGCGAGCTCTAGATTTCCGTACCAAAACGATGGAATTGGCAAATGGTACGGAAAAAAGGAGCGGGCAAGCTGTGGTTTTCCGTACCAAAGGCCTGAAATTGGCAAATGGTACGGAAATTAAGATATAGCAAGCTCTAGATTTCCGTACCAAATGCCGGAAATCGACATATGGTACGGAAAATAAGAGTAAGCAAGCTCTAGATTTCCGTACCAAAGGCTAGGAATTGACAAATGGTACGGAAAGCAGGAAGTCAAGTCCTAATTTTGGTGTAAATTCCAACGAACAGTTCATGTATAATAA
>JBJELA010000010.1:0-3777 GCA_051878915.1 Candidatus Weimeria sp. | reverse complement strand
AGACTCTACCTGAGCATCGGTCGTATGGCTGTTCCATGAACCGCCCCATGTATATCTTACCTTTCCGCAGAGGGATAAGGCTTTTGCTATGACATCAGCTCTCTCAGGAGCATCGTTCTTACCTAATGAAGTAGATACGTTATTACTTATCTCCGTTATCTCGGCTGCTGTAAGAGGCGAACTGCTTCCGCCGGAATCTCCTTCGCTTGAACCTGTATTATCAATGTTATAGAGACCGTCAAAGCTTACTCCCATCTCAGCCCAGTCTTCGTCTTCTATATCATACGTCGCTTCAACGTTTGATGTATTTGAACCCGATTCATAGATATACAGGTCCCGGCCGTTAAACTCTTCTTCGTCTTCCCAGCCGTCCCAGTATTCATATCCGCTTGAGTTCTTATCCTGTACGTCATACTCACTGCTTCCTGAAGCGGCAAGCTGATGGATAAAGTCATCATCGCAGATATCGTTCTTTACGGTCATTCCTAAGAAGTCCTGTGCCGTATAGTTGTATGTCTCTACATCGAACATTCCGACTGAAGTGGCAACAGTATCAGGGGTATCTCCTGTTCCTGCCTGTCCGCCTTCATCGGTATAGTCTCCTTCGCCCCAGAGACCGCAGTCAAGGAAACGGAGCTTAACAGAGAATATTACTTTTATGAGATGTCCGTACTTATTGAACTTTTCATCCATGATCGAGATTTCAAATGCCGGCTGGTCGTTAAAGTGGTCTATACTGTCAGACAGATAGAAATCATCATCCCATGCCTTTTTCATGGACGGCTCAAGGTCTTTTTCGTGTATCTTCTTCTTATTCCAGTCTGAGAGCCATTTCTTGGCAGCCACATACTTGGAATAGTTGTACGAGTTCCTTAATATATGCCTGCAATAAGCTGTATAGAAAGCACTGTTATCCGGATCATCCTCATTTCCCGTAGCGGTAGTAGCCATGGCAAGTATGCCTCTTAAGTAGTTTGACGCACAGGCTTTCTTTCCATCTACGAAAAGTGAACCTGAGTTGAGGTCGCTTCCCCATGTATCGACTGTACCTGAGTTCACGGTCTTGTATTTGTCGTTGTCAGAGCCGTCAGTCACCCATGCGACCGCTATATCCAGCTGCCGGGGATTCGTGGCGGCAAAAGTTCCAGTGTCGGCTACAATTCCGGGGCCGAGTGATGTCATCACAATCGTACCCTTCGGTCTTAATGAAAGGTTTGCCGCTACTATCACATAAGCGATACCGTGCTCATCGCCGTAGCACTTTACTCCGTCATCTCTTACAAAGTAATGTGCCGTATTTGAAAGTCCGCCTACTTTTCCTTTACAGTGCAGGTCAAGCGTATGAACGCAGTTTGCCATATCAAGGTTATAGTATGTCTCTTTTCCGGACGGACCGTTTATGGTTCCCCTGCTCTTCGTAAGGTTGCCGTTATGTCCTGAATAATATTTCTCTTTAGTGGCCGTATCTCCTTTTTTTACAGTAGTTTCAGTCGTATTTCTTGCCTGATTCATGGCTGTCGTATAGGCGTTCTGAGCTTCCGTATCAGATGTCCTGTCAGTGACATTGTATGTAGGACCGTCGAATTCAAAACCGTTGAATACGAACTCTGTTTCATATGAGAGGTCTCTTCCCAGCCTTTTTCTTCTGTATTCCCTGTAGTTGGCTCTCAGCCAGCTGGTACAGTCTTTCGATATATCTTCAAGCTCCTGGTTCATGCCGTCCTTAGCCTGTTCCCAGAGTGTCACCTGTCCGGCTTCAAAGTTGTCGGGGTCAGCGCCCGCAGGAAAAAACGCCGACACGCCTGATGTAAGGATGATGATGAACGTGGTGGATGCGATAAGGACAAGCGCGAGAATTATCGCAAACAGCTTTATGGCATTAAAAGCATTAAAGACTTTTCCCAATGCCTTTACCGGGGCTCCGGCTGCCTTTGTGAAGGCATTGTTCTTTATCTTGTTGGTGGCATTAAGTCTCTTTCTCTTAAGCCAGTCAAAGGAGCTTTTGACTCTTCCTGCCCCTTTTGATACAGCCTTTCCGAACCTTGTACGTCCTATCGTTGCCCCTGCAAGCTTTCCTACGCCTTTTCCCGCAAGGCTGCCGAGGGACTTGACAGGACTTGATACGAACTTGCCGGCAGTACCTTTTATCTTTCCGGTCGATACCTTTATCTTTGCGTTCTTTGCCCTGAATTTTGCATTCTGGTCATACCGCCATTTTCTTATCCTCTTTGAGCCGATACCCCCGATACCGCCTGCGATATTTACTCCCGCACGGGCTATGGTATTAGGCGCTCTCATCACGCCTGAGGCAACGGATATCACTCCCTTTACGGTACCGCCGACGATGGCTTTTCCTGTCTTTATGGCAGCCTTTCCTGCCTTTGCGGTAGTCTTTGCAACCCTGTAACCCTGATATGCGTCGCTGTCGCCGTAGGTCGATGACAGGAAGTCCATGGCGTCTTCTTTCCATGTGCCTGTGGCTTTAAGGGCTTTCTCCTTTTTCATGAGTTTGAGACGCTCGTTAAGAAGTGCCCTGTCAGAAGCGGAAAGCTGGACATTCTTTCCTACCTTGTTTACAAGATAGCCTCTGTTAATCGCAGCTTTTATCTGCTTTTCGTTATAGCCTGAAAGGTCAAGACCGTTCTTCTTGAAATGATTGTCTATGATAAAGAGGTTGTTCTTTATATCCTTTACAAGAGAACCGTAAGAATTTTTGGAACTTGTTACGAACTTTCCGCCTGCTTCGGACTCAGCCTGATCTAAGCCTTTCCTTAAAGCAGTCTTATCCTGTGAGGTGGATATTATCGCGCCTTTGTCGTCCTTTGTGACTTTTATCCCCGGTTTTCCGTGACGCCTGTCTCCATACTCGTCTACATCGAATCTTGAGTACTTGTCGATATCGCCTCTCTGCGTTATGCCGCCGTGTATGGCAGCGCGCTCCGCAGCGTGTTTTATGGCCGTGGCGCCCGATGCGAAGGCTATGCGGTTAGTCTCGTCCTTCATCTCTTTGGCACCCTGTACGGCATCAGCGTCCTGATAACGTCCCTCAACGCCCGCCTGTGCGACCTCTCCTACCTTCTTTGCGATGTCGGTGTTCCTGTTTACCTTGCTGACATCGACGACCGGTATATCTACATTCTCAGCCTTGCGCCTCTCCTCAAACTTTCCGTCATCCTGATGGAACGGAGCCGCCGTGATGGAAGACATAAGGCTTCCGCCTGTATGTCCGCCTACGCCTTCTCCTGTCTCAAGGATACGCCCGCTGGCATCAGTAACCCTTGCGTTAGGTGCTGTAAGGTCGCCTTCGTCCTTATATCCGAACCTGCTGTCGGCGTTCGGGTCTACGGTATGATAGGCTTTTGAAGTGCCTTCATTCTGATATGCGTGCTTGTTGCCTGTGTTCTGGTTTTCACCAGTACGCACTTTATCAGAAGTCTTTGCTCCGCCGCCTTCCTCAGTCACCCATTTATCGGATGAAGTCTGCACCTTCGCCTGCGTCTTTTTGCCGGCGATGTCCTCGTTGCTTCTTCCGGTAAGCTCCTTCGGAGTGATATATCCTTCCTCAGTCTTTGTAAAGTTCGAGCCGCCGGACGCACCCTGATACATGGATGTACCGCTGCCTGAAGAACCGCTGTAAGAACTGCCCGACGCGGGGTTAAGTATCGGGGGCTCGGTCATATTCTTTTCAATATCGGGTGTGACGGCGTTTCTGGGCTCATTGTAATTTACTATGCTGGTCTCTTTCGGAGTGCCATTATTCCCGCCGGATGTCCTGCT
>JBJELA010000009.1:0-3783 GCA_051878915.1 Candidatus Weimeria sp. | reverse complement strand
GACAGGAACCCTGTCACCCTTCTTTATCTGTGAAAGAAGCTCGTTTCCGGCATTCTCGTCATTTTTATCCTTCAGAAACGAATAGTGCATCACCGCGAGGTACCCCTCCTTGTCGAGGTATTTTTCATTCGCGAAAAAATGCTCGCTGTCCTTTACCGCCTCGACGGCCGTTTTTTTATAGACAGCCTGTGGGAAAAATATTGAAAGAAACCTTCTGGCTATGGTCTCATAGACTTTCTTTTCCGTAGGGTTTAAGCTCTTTAAGGCTCCAAGCCCCTGGCCCGTCGGGATTATAGCGTAGTGGTCGGTTATTTTTTTATCATCCGTATAACGCGTCTTTCCTATAGTCTTATAGGATCCGCTGGCAAAAATCTGGTCGGTAAACGGCTTGAAGACTGAAAGCGTCGACAGTCCCTTCAGGTTCTTGTCAATCTCCTTCGCTATGGCAGACGACAGAACTCTCGCGTCGGTCCTCGGATAGGTCACCAGCTTTTTCTCATAGAGAGACTGTATTATCTGAAGCGTCTCGTCCGGACTTATCTTAAAGAACTTTGAAGCATCGTTCTGGATTTCGGCAAGATTGTAAAGGAGAGGCGGATTTTTCTTCTCATCCTTTTTCTGAACCGAAAGCACCGTAAGCTCCAGGTCGCAGTCCGCGGAATCCTTATCCTTTAATTCCTCCGGACCTCCGACGAGCCTTGCGAGATCATAGGCATCTTCGCGCTTTTTGAAGCCGTTTTCCTTGTACAGAAGAGGCGAGTCATAATATGCGGAGCCCTTTCTCGCCCTCCACTCGAAGGAAACCGCCTTTTTCTCATCCGGCTCTGTAAAAGCCACAAGGCGATAGAAAGGTGTCTTTACAAACTGCCTGATCTCGATCTCTCTGCGGACGACCATCCCAAGCACACAGGTCATGACACGGCCGACGGCTATGACCTGTCTTTTTGCATTCAGGTATGAAGCCATCTGATTCCCATATTTGAGGGTAAGGATCCTTGAAAAATTAATGCCCATCAGGTAGTCTTCCCTGGCCCGAAGGTACGCCGCGTCAGAAAGACTGTCATACTCACTTTCAGGCTTTGCCTCTCTGATCCCGCGCTTTATCTCCTCGTCAGTCTGAGAGTCAATCCATACCCGGCGCTCGTCCTTGTCGTGAACTCCCGCCTGTTTTCTCACAAGGCGGTAGATGTACTCACCCTCACGTCCGCTATCGGTGCAGACATAGATACGGCTTACATCATCACGGTTTAACAGCTTCGATACTATGTCAAACTGCTTCTTTACCCCTGGAATCACCTCATAGAGAAAATGATCAGGGATAAATGGAAGTGTGCTCATAGACCACTTCTTCATCTCCGGATCATAAGCCTCGGGGTAGCTCATAGTGACCAGATGTCCTACACACCAGGTGACGACTGTCTTGTCGCCCTCCAGATAGCCGTCATATTTTTTCAGGTTGTCATTAAAAACGGCCGCGAAGGCTCTCGCGACCATTGGTTTTTCAGCTATAAACAAACTCTTCCCCATAAAAATCTCCTGTTATTTTGCTTCAATATAGCCCTGTGCCTTTAAGAGCTCTGCGCAGAGTACTGCTCCGCCGGCAGCGCCACGCATAGTGTTGTGTGATAAGCCTACGAACTTCCAGTCAAAGATTGAATCCTCACGAAGACGTCCGATAGTGATTCCCATACCGTTCTCATAGTTTACATCAAGCTTTACCTGAGGTCTGTCATCCTCTTCCATGTAGCGGATGAACTGCTTAGGCGCTGATGGAAGATTCAGCTTCTGAGGAAGTCCTGAGTATGAAGTCATAGCGTCGATAAGCTCCTGCTTGGACGGCTTGTCCTTCAGATTTACAAATACAGTAGCCGTATGACCATAGAGGATAGGTACTCTGATGCACTGTGAAGTGATCTTCATGCAGTCTGAAGGAACGATCTGTCCGTTCTCGACCTTACCCCAGATACGAAGCGGTTCTCTCTCTGACTTCTCTTCCTCGCCTCCGATGTAAGGAATGATGTTGCCCTCCATCTCCGGCCAGTCCTTGAATGTCTTTCCGGCACCTGAGATAGCCTGATAAGTGGAGACCACTGCCTCTGTCGGATGGAACGGAAGCCATGCTGTAAGTACAGGCGCGTATGACTGAATGGAGCAGTTAGGCTTTACAGCGATAAATCCGCGCTTTGTGCCAAGTCTCTTCTTCTGTGCAGCAATTACCTCAAAGTGTTCCGGATTTATCTCAGGAACTACCATAGGTACATCCGGTGTCCAGCGGTGTGCTGAGTTATTTGATACTACAGGAGTCTCGGTTTTTGCGTAGGCCTCCTCGATGGCTTTGATCTCGTCCTTCTTCATGTCTACGGCTGAGAAGCAGAAATCTACGTCCTTTGAGACCTCTACAACCTCGTTTACATTCTTAACGACGATATTTTTAACAGACTCAGGGATAGGCGTATCCATCTTCCAACGGTCCTTTACGCACTCCTCATAGGTCTTTCCTGCGCTTCTCGGAGATGCTGCGATCTCAGTTACCTCGAACCAAGGGTGATTCTCAAGGATAGCGATGAAACGCTGTCCAACCATTCCTGTACCGCCAAGAATACCGACTTTAAGCTTGTTACTCATTTTTAGTGATCCTTTCTTTTTCCGTTTCCGTTATTTCTTCTGTGCTGCTACTACTATATCCTTCAGATCAAGGCAGCGGTCCTTGACTCTTGGATTTGTGTTTGGGTTGCCAAGCAGATTGGAAATGAGCCTGGCTGCTGTGCTGTACTCCTTGAAGTGGATAGCCATATTCGCCAAAAGGAATTCTATCGCAGTGGAGTTCAGTCCTGTTTCTGTGCTGTAGGCCTTTGTATATCCGTCATAAGCCTGTCTGTAGAATCCCTCATACTCCTCAGCTATCTGCTTTTTCTTTCCGATCTCTACGGCATTTGCCTTCTCCATCTCCTTCAGCTGATCTCGTCTGATCCAGGCGATCCTGAGACAGATCAGGGATTTCTCTGAAAGTCTGGCATGCTTTGCCATGGCAGAAACCAGGGCAAGCTTATATCTGTCAACTGCCTCATCAGGTGTATATACCTCAGGCACATCATCAGACAGCGGGGTAAAATTCTTTGTGACAGCTTCCTTTATCCATTTCATCTGCGTAGCAGAGACATGCACAAAGTATTTGTTCATGGCCGCGTATCCACAGCGCGGACATACAACCACCTCATACTTCAGAGGATCGATATTCTGATAGTGCGGTCTCGTATCTGAGTCAGCTCCGATGCGTTTGACCTTTGCGCTCTTTACCTGAAGTACCTTGAACTTATGGTCACAGATAGGACACTGCACAGATTTCTGAAGGACCAGGTCCTTCTCCTCGAGATCATCGATGGATTTCTTTACAGCGGTCTGCACCTGTCCATTTTCTTTTTTTTCGATGCCATCGTCTGTAATATCAAGCTGTCCATCTGATTTAATGCCGAACTTTTCAAGCCCTGCCAACAGGTTCATATCACAACCTCCTTAATTATTTACCGGCAATTTAAACGAGCTCTTCAATGAAACGATTCTGTTGAATACAGGCTCGCCTGGCTTTGAATCCTTGCAGTCTGTAGTAAAGAAGCCGTTCCTTACGAACTGAAAGCTGTCGTATGCCTTCGCGTCCTTTACAGAGTTCTCGATATACGCTTCCTTTACAGTGAGTGAATTCGGATTCAGGTTCAGGCTTCCATCATCATTGTAGACTCCTTTTTCCTCATCGATAACATTCTCGTAAAGTCTTACCGGTGCCTT
>JBJELA010000008.1:0-3789 GCA_051878915.1 Candidatus Weimeria sp. | reverse complement strand
AGTAGTGTGGCAGGACAGAAGTGTCCGAAAGTCCCCAGAGCAGCGGTTTTTAGGCAGCAGTTCCGGGTACTGAAACATTGTCCGGGCATAATATCTTCTGGCAGAAAAAAGGGACTGCCAGCATGAAGACAGTCCCAAAAGAGTAACATTCAGGTGTACGAAACAATTCATCACAGTATAAAAAGGAGTAACACCTGTTTTTAATTATGATATCACATCCTGATCTTTTATGCAATCAGATTTTTCATCTTAAATCCCAATACATTATAGAGTGGAAAGTACGGCAATATCTCTGTCATGCTGTGCATTTCTGCAGGTGCCGGGCAAGATCCGGCTTAAACTATAATGTCTGCCGGAAGGCGGATTTGATATATAGATATGTTTAGGTTTCCCTCAAAAAGAGGGAGAAAGGACGGTTTTATGAAAACTAAAACACAGGCATCTAAAAAGCGAAAGGTGCTTAATGCTGTGCTTGCTGCCTTCCTCTCCGCAAGTATGGTCTTAGGAACGGTAGCGGTTACTGATATGCTGTTTCCGAGTAAAAAAGAAACGGCTAAAGCTGCTACAACAACAAGTAGTGTAATAGGTAAATCTTCAGCTGCGGGACTTAAAAAGATTGCCGTAGGTGACACTATCACATTCCCGAATGTTTCCGGAGTTTATGGCGGTAATGCAACGGCAATCGCTTGTAGGCAGAATTCCGATGGCAGTCTCGAGATGGTGTTTACTAACGTAGGTACACATGGAACATGGCCGGGACAGAAATTTTCCGACACTGCTGATCATTGGGGAAATTCAACTGTAAACTTCAATAATAGGTATGGCAAGTTTGTTTCAGGCAATTATTACCTTTTACCAACAAATAGTCCTAATTCTTATGAGATAAATGCCTTAAAAACGGCAGCTGCAAATTACTCCTCCTTCGGGGCCAGCTACGACTGTGCGTGGCTCGGTACTCCCGACGACAGCAGCGGTGCGTACAGTGTCGTCTCGAGCGGGCTCGTCAGCAACTACGGCAAGAGCTATGACTTTGTGCTTGCGCCCGCTTTTAATCTAAAGGCATCTTATGCGTGGAAAATTGGAAACAGTTTCGCCGAAAATGTTGGCGGCAGTCAGACAATCAATGCAACCCAATCTAAGACATCTGTAAATTCGTGGGAGACTACAGCGGTAACTAGCATTATAACGATAAGCGACGCAAACGATGACCTGACAAGTAAGAACAAGACTTTAAGTGACTCGAATGACGACCTTACAAGCAAGAACAAGTCGCTTACAAGTAAGAACAAGTCTCTTACGAGCAAGGTTTCATCCCTTACGACTAAGAACAAGTCTCTTACTTCTACAAACAGCAAGCTGAAGGCAAGCCTTGCAAAGAAGCCTAAGACAGTCACAAAGACACAGACAGTTACCAAGACCGTCCCTGGCAAGACTGAGGTAAAGACAGTCAAGGTTCCTGTTACAAAGACACAGACAGTTACCAAGTATGTAAATGCTGATGGTTCTATCACAAGCTCGCCGAAGAAGACTGACAGCAGTTCTGATGATAAGAAGAGTGAAGACTCTTCAGAGGGAAGCGGTTCAGGTTCAATGTCCGTAACCTCATCAGACGGCTCAGCCAGTACGGGCAGCAACACCCCGTCAGTCGCTGACGAGTTAAACAAGCAGAATACTACTGATTCCGATGGCAGTACGACACCTGAAGTTGGTGGAAACAGCGGAAATACGACTCTTCCTACCAGCACTACAACTACATCTTCAGGCAATACCGGCAAGAAGGTTTCCGACAAGAAGTCAAAGAGCAATCCGCTTGTTCCTGTCGCAGCACTTGGCGGAGCACTTGGCGGTATCGGAGCCGTAGTCGGACTGTTCGGACTGTTCCTTTTCATGAGAAAGAAGGGCTTTAACTTCGGACCTAAGGGAGATGCAGCCGACGATGACGACTTATCTGATGATGAGATGATGGATGAGGATTTCTCCATTGAAGACGATGACGATGAGTCAATAGAAGATGATGACGACGAGCTTGCAGGTTAAAGCTAGAACACATCTGAAAGAATAATAAAAGCACCCGGTTCTTAATGAGCCGGGTGTTATTTTTATGCATAAAAAGACATGAAAAAAGCCGCCCTTGTATTAAATTTAAGGGCAGCTCTTTGCGTGGGGTTGGATAGACAGAAGTTTTCTTCAGGCGTCCTCAAGACGGAGTTCTCCGTGCAGTATCATCCAGACTACGAAGAAGTTCTTCTTTGTAACTACAGGTTTTCCCATCCCGTCACGTTTCAAATAACCTCTGTCAGCAAGTCTGTTTAAGACATATCTGTTGTAGATACGTCCCGTGATGTCCTGCATCCTGTCCTCATAGACCTCTGAAAGATTGATATCTTTCTTTTCGATCACATCAGGAAGCATGACGCGGATAGTAGCGTACATGCAGTCCCTCTGATCATAGGCGTTCATGGTCTCATAGCTGTAACCCGCTTCTCTGGCCAGTGCCGGTGCAATCCGGTCTATCCTGTCAAAAAAATCGCTGTCCACGCATGATAATATCGCGTTTTCTTCCGCCTCCGGAAATCTGTACCCTTTTCTTTGTTCCATGGCAGTACTCCTTTCTCTTAATAAAACGACTTCTGCCTGTTTCAATAATACTACTTTCAGTTACCTGCCGCCAGACCTGTTTGCAAAAAAATCACAAGTTTTGCTTTTATGGGAATTACGGCTTCACACTTGTATTGGTATTTTTATCTCTCCAGATTTCTGAGGGATAAGATTTTTCTTCTCACTGCCTCTTATGGAACGGCTGCAGTCCCTGTTTTTTCAGTACATTTATGGCTTTTATACCAAAACATCTATAGGAAGGAAAAATTTAGTAAAAGATCATATAAAAAAGGATAAGCAAATGAGAAAAAGATCATTATTACTTTTCACACTGATGATATCCTTAAGTCTGGCCGCCCCTGTAAGTTCACGGGCAGCGGATATGTCAGACAACCCCGTGCTGTATTCGGGCGGAACGGCTGAAGGAACAGAGGCGGATACCACGACAGACACATCGTCTGACACTTCTTCGGACACTTCGGACACTCAGGATACGGAACAGTACACTACGGATAGTTCTGCGCAGGATACCAGCACAGCCGATACAAACGATGATGCCTCGCAGTCAGAGACACTTGACGTGGAAGACGATCAGGGTACGTTTACGACGACTCTCATGCAGGGGCAGAATAGGTTTGAGATATTCTACACCAGTTCCGTGAAAATCCCGCCTTCACTTGTCTTTGAAGTAAACGGACAGTCCTATGAAGCAGAGTACGGAAAGAGGACTGAAGACAGCGACCCTGTAAAAACGCTTAAAGGAGAAGATATCACTATCACCCCTACGGGACAGGTAAAGACGCAGACTCTCTCCATGCTCGCTGTTTACTTTGATACCTCAAAGGTTTCAGGCAGTATCGGGGCGGAAGCCACAGTCACAGTAAATCTAAACGGCAGCGACATATTTATCATAACCCGAACGCAGCCTACGGTAAGGAGCCAGATAACAGACGGCGATGAGACGAGGCAGAAGATATATCCCACTTCAGATCCCGGATACCTTCTGAAATATTATTCATCCACTGAGGGGCTCCTCGGCGCAGAGGATATCGTAAACATCATTCATGCTGATAATGCGACAGAGATAACACCTACAGTGACAAAACCGAAGAAAAAGGATCCGATGAAGGCCCGCATCGCTCTTGGAATCCTTGTGGGACTTATCGCAACAGCCATCATACTTCTTTTATA
>JBJELA010000007.1:0-3792 GCA_051878915.1 Candidatus Weimeria sp. | reverse complement strand
CGGAGCTCCCTCCGCAGCGAATGTCAGACAGACATTTAAAAGCATTGCATTACTAAGGCCATGAGGTACATGGAACAGCGCTCCGATCGGGCGGCTCATGCCATGTACAAGCGTAACACTTGAATTACTGATACACACGCCTGCCTGGAAAGCCGCGATCATCATTTTTTCCCTGTTCTCCAGATTGTACCCTTCATTATATGCCTTTGGCAGATATTCAAGAATGTCTCTTACCGCCGCTACCGCATAAGGATCAGTCAGAGGTGTTGCCTTCCTGGATGTGTAAGCCTCAACCGCATGTGTTAGGGCGTCAAGTCCTGTTGAACTGGTAATGCTCTTTGTCATATCAACTGTATATGCCGGATTAAGGATTGCCACCTCAGGTATCATTGAAATGCCCCTCAGAAGCATCTTTACATCCGTAACAGGATCACTTATCGCAATAAACTGTGTAGTCTCAGATCCTGTACCTGCTGTAGTAGGTATGCAGACAACCGGCGGATGATCTCCTGAGATTTCCTTCCCGGCAAAGTCTGAAATCTTTCCTTCTTTTTCCGCCATGGCTGCTATGCCTTTTGCAGAATCCAAAGGACTTCCTCCGCCAAGTCCGATTATAAACGAGCATCCTTCACTGCGATAAATCCTGGTTCCTTCGTCCAGCATCGGTACTGTCGGCTCAGAGGTAATTCCATCATAGACGGTATATGAAATATCGTTCTTTACAAGAAAACGCTTGAGTTCCTCCATCATCGGAGATTTTCCCACATGCTTTCCTGTAACTATCAGAGCCTTATTTCCAAACGATCTGATTATTTCATAGGCGTCGTCTAATGCCGACTCTCCTGTGTACACATTTGACGCGATTTTAAAATATGCCATCGTTTCTCTCCTTTCTGTCTATATGAATGCTTATTAAAGCATTGTCTCATCTACTATAGTCAGAACCTCTTCCATTTTGGCCATTTCTTCACGAATCTGATCTTCTGTGATTATCAGAGGAGGGCAGATAAGGACCATATTCTCATGACCAAATGTCATGAATTTTCTTTCCTTCAGGAGTGCCAGGATCTTCTTCATCTTTCCCTCAGGATCCTTTCCGAATGGAACAAGAGGCTCTCTGGTCTCCTTATCCTTTACGAACTCAATTGCTGAGAAAAGTCCGATATATCTGACGTCACCTACACAAGGATGTCTCTTCTTCATATCCTCGAGGATATCTCCAAGTACCTTGCCGACCTTACATACATGGTCCGCAATATTATTATCGAGATAATACTTAACGCAGGCAACTCCGGCTGCTGCCGCAAGAGGATGTCCGTTGTATGTAAGTCCGCATGAAAGAACATGATCATCGAAGTATGACGCAATCTCCTTAGATACGACTACGCCGCCCATCGGTACATATCCACAGGTAACACCCTTTGCGAATGTAACGATATCAGGCTTTACATCGAAATTCTGGAAAGCGAACATTTTTCCTGTTCTGCACCAGCCTGCCATAACTTCATCACAAACCATCAGGATTCCGTACTTGTCGCAGAGCTTTCTGACGCCTGGAAGATATCCCTTTGGAGGAATGATGATTCCGTTTGTACCTGTGATAGTCTCCATTATGATGGCTGCTATATTGTCAGGGCCCTCAAAATTGATCTGGTCCTCAAGAAGTCCGAGTGAATAAGCTGTATACTGCTCTTCTGTGAACGGAAGATTATCACGATACCGATAAGGATCACGGAAATGAACGAATCCCGGAATGCCCGGCTCAAGAGCGAATCTTCTCGGCTCACCTGAGAGGTTTCCGGCTCCAAAGCTTGAACCATGATAAGAACGATAACGTCCAAAAATCTTATTTCTTCCAGTGTACATTCTGGCAATCTTTATCGCATTCTCATTAGCATCTGCGCCGGCGTTTGTGAAAAATACCTTTCCCATATTATCCGGCATCAGGCTGATAATAAGTTCAGCCAGATCGGCACGTTCCTTATCTCCATAGGCCTCACTGATGAAGGCGTATCTCTTGAGCTTCTCTGTGATGGCCTCATTGATTTCTTTATTACCGTAACCTACATTTGAGTTTACATGCATCGACGACATATCAGAATAACGGTTCCCATCGTAGTCATATACATAAATACCTTCTGCGTATTTGATTGGAATAGGGTTTAAATCCTTCTGCTTATTCCAGGACTGAAGCACGTATTTCTTCTGCTTATCTCTGATTTCCTCTGCTTCCTTAGTCATCTTAGACCACCTCCAAAAAAATAAAATCCACCATCCGGACGTCTCCGATTCTCTGTCTGTAAGAGCTTATCAATTATTGAATTCAATTTTCTTTTGATGGTTTGAATTATAGATTTCAGCCCCACTCAAAACAATGTGTTGGAATCCAAATTCATTTGTGCTCGAGCACAACACCACTAAAATCTGCTGTTCCGGACTTTTCTGTTAGACTCTTCAGTTCCATTGTGATAAAATAGTCTGAAAAATTATAAGGCAGACAGACATTTTTATGTAAGAACAGGTGGTAATAATGATTGTTACAGTAAAGCGTTTGATTGAACAGGTCAGGCATCTGGACATTACACTACTGGCTGGAGAGGCAGGTATGGATCAGCAGGTCTCCTGGTGTCAGCTTGTCGAGTCAATCCCCGCGGCTTCGTTTTTAAATGGTAATGAAATTGTATTATGTACTGGAATCGGCATCAAATCCGATGATGAGATGCTGGACTATATAAAGGCTCTTAAGAAAAATAAGGCAGCGGCTGTCCTGTTGAATATAGGTCCTTATATCGAATCCGTTCCACAGAATGTAATTGATTACTGCAATTCCATCGATATGCCGCTGTTTGAGGTTCCATGGAAAATTCACCTGGCTGAAATGCTCCGGATCTTCACCTACACGATAAACAAGGAAGATCGTAACCAGGTAGAGATCGCGGCCACTTTTGAAAACGCAATATCGTTTCACAATCAGGAAGAGCTTTATATGGTCTCGCTCAAGACTCACGGATATGATCCGGCGTGGAGATACACCGTTATCCTCCTTGATCTTCAGGAGGGACATTCTGTTTCTGATTCAGAGTCTGACAAGATAATCCGGATTTTTACCCAGGCTCTCGACCGTAAATGGAAAAATTACTGTATGTTTTTATTTAATGGTCATTTTACTATTGTTGTCGGCAACTACAACAGAGAGGAGCTGCACGACTTTGTCGATGATGTAAAAAGATATCTTAAGCTTATCCCTGATTCACAGAATGCCGTGATAGGTGTTGGAAAAATAACCCGAAGCATCCGCTGCCTCTACAAGAGCTATAATCAGGCCGTTGCTGTTCAGAAGCTTCAGGTCAAAGGAAAGGTTCCAGCTGATGATATCTACTATGAGGGCATGGGTGTTTACAAGATCCTGATGAATGTATCAGACGATGAAATCCTTGATGATTATATAGAGGCTACGATCCAGCCGCTTATAGAATACGACAGGAAAAACGATATGGATACTGTAAAAATACTCCGCACTTATCTGGAGCACAACGGAAGCATTCAGGAAACCGCAGACATCCTTTTCGTGCACCGCAACACGATCAATTACAGGCTGAACAAAATCCGCGAACTCACAGGTATGGATCTGTCAAATTTTAACTGCCGCCTGCAGCTGCAGACAGCACTGATGATACTTGATGTAAGAGAATAAATAACAGCCGCATGCTTCATGCGGCTGTTAATGTTCATTCCTTTTTCAGGCTGTCGAGCCGTTTCTTTATCTCGACCTCTCTGCCCTGATCAGACGGC
>JBJELA010000006.1:0-3793 GCA_051878915.1 Candidatus Weimeria sp. | reverse complement strand
CTTCATCTCATCGAGATTAGCGTAGTCAGTACCGCTAAAATCCTCATCAGTGCTGAAAGCATCGAGATACGTAAACACACAGTTACCGTCCACATGTCCCGGATCAGAAACGTTCAGATGGGTAGGATCTGTGTACATGCTCATGACCTTTTTCTTTACTGTGGCAGCATCGTCTGAGAGGAAGATGGCATTGCCAAGTGACTTGCTCATCTTCTCCTTGCCGTCGATTCCCGGAAGCCTTAAAGCTGCCTTTGTATCAGGAAGCATGATCTTTGGCTCTACCAGGACCTCGCCGTAGGTCATATTAAATCTTCTTACGATTTCTCTTGCCTGCTCGATCATCGGCTCCTGATCCTCACCAGCCGGAACACAGTTAGCCTTGAAGGCAGTGATATCAGCTGTCTGTGAGACCGGATATGTAAAAAATCCAGCCGGCAGGCCTTCGCTTCCGGCCTTGTCGAAGCCTCTTAAGTGTATCTCGTTCTTTATCGTCGGGTTTCTTGAAAGACGCTCAGTCGTAACGAGATTCATAAAATAGAAGGTCATGGCGTGAAGCGCCGGGATCTGCGACTGTACGCAGATTTTACTTTTTTCAGGATCAATACCTACAGAGAGATAGTCGAGAGCTACCTCGATCATATTATCCCTGATCTTCTTTGGGTTATCGGCGTTATCGGTAAGAGCCTGATCGTCCGCGATAAGGATATTTATCTCATCAAACTTTCCGCTGTTCTGCAGCTCCACACGTCTGCGAAGTGAGCCGACGTAGTGTCCTAAGTGCAGCTTTCCGGTTGGTCTGTCACCTGTAAGGATTATATTTTTCGTTTTTTCTTCTGCCAAAATGTGCCTCCTAGGATATTTTCTTAAAAATCAGAGCTGACATAGGCTCTGAAATGATTTTTTCATCGGCAATAACAGGATTCTTTTCCTGCCAGTAATCTGATCTGTCAGCGTCAGCCAGAAGCTGCCATGTCCCCGACGGAAGAGCCAGCGACTGCTGGTATGATGAACCGTTGTATATCATGAGTATCTCAGCGCTGTCATCCTCTCCCTGTACGAGCACAAGCCCGTCCGGAAGCGAATCAGCTGCGCCTCCGCTTACTCTGATGTCTTCAGCCAGGCCCTTGTCAGTCCTGTTCAGAAGAGGAATAGACCTTCGAAGTCCGATAAGTCCCTTGTAATACCTGATCAGGTCACTGTGCTTATACAGCTCGTCCCACTTCAGCGCGTTCTCTTCAATGGAGGCGTTGTAGGAATTCTCATCACCGTTCTTTGTCCTCGCGCCCTCTTCTCCTGACAGGAAAAATACCCGTCCGGGAGCCATCAGATATATGGCTGCGCAGAGCCTGTTCTGAGCTAACCTCTTCTTTTCAGGATCTCCGACAGGCTTGAGCCAGTTTACAGCTGAAAGCTTGTCCCAAAGAGTCAGATTGTCATGACAGGACACGTAGGTGATGCTCTGTCCCGGATTTGAAACAGGGAAATTTTCTCCGCCAATGCAGGAGAGGATTCCTTCCTTAAGCTTCTCCGCGTCTTTTGAGCCATCGGCAAAGCCAGGCTCTTCCTTTTCAAAGACAGAACCCTTCACAGCATCCCTGATGCAGTCGTTGAACATTCCGATCGAAGGATCCACTTCCTTGAAATGCTCCTTGTCTGAAGGGATGAACCTGCCCTCCATATGTGTCCTGTCAGCTCCCCACGGCTCACCGTAGACAAGCTTTTCGTCCTTTCCGAATTTCTCATCGAGTGAACTTTTAATATCATTCATAAGCGAAGTATCGAGAAGTCCCATAAGATCGAATCTGAAGCCGTCTATATGATACTCCTGTGCCCAGTAAAGCACTGAATCCTTTACAAAGCGATGGGCCATAGGCATTTCTGACGCGAAATCATTTCCACAGCCTGAACCATTCGAAGGCTTTCCACCCTCGTCCACTCTGTAGTAATACCACGGAACCGTCTTCTGGAACGAGGAGTCGAGACTGTAGGTGTGATTGTAGACGACGTCCATTATGACACGAAAGCCCGCCTTATGAATGGCCATTATTGCCTTCTTCAGCTCCTTTATCCGGACTTCACCACGATAAGGATCACTCGAATAGCTGCCCTCAGGACAGTTGTAATTAACCGGATCATAACCCCAGTTAAAAGGCTCATGTGCCTCTGATCCCTTAAGATTGTCAGCAAAGGATAAAGCCTCATCCACGCTGCCATAGTCGTAGATCGGCATCAGCTGGATATGAGTGACTCCTAAATCCTTAAGATACGAAAGTCCTGTCCTGGAAGTCCTGTCTTCTCCATTCAGATAAGTATTCTGCTTTGTAAAAGCAAGGAACTGTCCTCTCACGTCGTCCGGAAATCCACCGGATTTATCCCACGAAAAATCCTTTACATGTACCTCGCAGATAACAGTATCAGCAGTCTTAGCCGGTGCCTTGTCCTCAACCCAGCCGTCCGGATCTGTACTGCGCAGGTCGATCACCATACTGCGCTTTCCATTAACTCCGCAGGCTCTTGCGTAAGGGTCGGGTGTAATAACCTTCCCATCCTCATGCTCTATCTCAAAATCATAGTATGTGCCTGAGAGATTCTTTCTCGTATGAAGCGTAAAAACGCCATTCTTACCATACTGCATCTGATAGACTATTATAGGTCTGTCTTCCTCGGTCCCATCCTCTTCAATTGAACCATGAGTGAACAGGCGAAGAGAAACCTTTAAAGCACATGGACTCCAGAGCGTAAAAGTCGTGCCATCAGAATCCACGAAGGATCCGAGTCGGCCATTATAATCGTATTTGGATGAGAAAGAGCTGCTCAGATAAAAATCTTTCCATTCTCTTGGTGTACGGCTCATTACTTGTACTCCCTTACATGATGGTCTTCAATACAGCCAGCCCTGACCAGATGCTTATAGCCTTCCTTCATAAAAGCCTTTACTGCCTTCCTCGGTCTGGTGTTGTAGTCACCGTAGATGTAGATTGTAGTTTCCTTATCAGGGATTCTCTGATGGATGGTAGCGACATTATTTAAAGGAACATTGACTGCATACGGCACATGGTCCTTTTTAAAAATATCCTTATCCCTGATATCAACAAGGACTGTATGTGCTGTCGTCCTCGTAATATTTATCGCATCGTTCAGTGTAACTTCTTTTGTTCTTGTAAAAATACCCATACACAGTAAAAGGGCGCCTATGCGCCCTCAACTTTAATCTCTATAAATCAGCAAGCCTCTGCTTTATCCGGTCTAAAACCTTCTCAGGAACCGTACCGTCCTGATAAAGATCCGCAAACAGGCTCTCCGAACCTAACAAAGCTGTCACGTCCAGCCACCCGCCGTTCCGGAATTCCTCATCGAATATACCAAACACTTTCCTGTCTGAAAGCAGATCCTTCAGAGGAACGTTTTCATACTGCATTTAATCGATCTCCATTTCAGACTCTCTTCAGATATTCTCCTGTACGTGTATCAATCTGAAGCTTATCTCCTGTATTTACGAAAAGAGGAACCATAACCTCTGCTCCTGTCTCAAGCGTAGCTGGCTTAGTAGCACCAGTAGCTGTATTTCCTTTAAGTCCAGGCTCTGTGTCTGTAACCTCAAGTTCTACGAAAAGAGGAGGCTCAACTGCGAATACGTCTCCGTTATGAGAGCAGATCTTTACCATCTCGTTCTCTTTAACGAACTTAAGAGAATCACCAATGTCTTCCTTCGGAAGTGAGATCTGATCATAGGTCTCAGTATCCATGAAATAATAGAGATCGCCATCGTTGTAAAGATACTGCATATCTCTTC
>JBJELA010000005.1:0-3843 GCA_051878915.1 Candidatus Weimeria sp. | reverse complement strand
GCTTATGGGAAACACCCTACTCAGAAACCTATTAAAATTCTCAAAAGAATGATCCGTCTTGCATCACATATAGGAGATACTATGCTCACACCATTTGCCGGTGCAGGAAGCGAGTGTGTCGCGGCAAAAGAATGTCAGCGAAATTATATCGGATTTGAAACAGATGAGCAGTATGTAACAATAGCCAACATGCGCCTGGAACATGCTGTTGTTGAAGAAAACGAGGAAAGCATAGATAATCCCGAGGAGATAGTCGCAGAAAAAAAGGAGAAGAAAACGACTGGCAGGCGGAAAAAAACAAATGCATCCGAAACAGCCATGCAGACAGCACCAAAGGAAGAACAGACACAAAAAGAAGAGTACAAGCAGTTGACTCTGCCATTATAGACAAAAGAGGAGACAAATGTTTAGTCCAGTTATAAAATGGAGCGGCAGCAAACGTTCTCAATCTGATACGATTGTTAAAAACGCTCCGGATCATTTTAACAGATATTATGAACCCTTTGTGGGTGGAGGATCCGTCCTTTATGCTTTGAATCCGGGAAGCGCCGTTTGCGGTGATATATGCGAACCACTGATTGCATTGTGGAAAGAAATAAAAGATTCACCGGAGGAATTAGCTGAAGGATATCGCCAGAGATGGACAAGACTTCAGGAAGAGGGGTATCAGGTTTATTACAAAATAAGAGATGATTTTAACAGATCACACGACCCTAAGGATTTAATGTTTCTGTCACGCACCTGTGTGAACGGATTGATTCGCTTTAATGCACAGGGCGAATTTAACAATTCATTGCATCATACGAGGCCGGGAATAAATCCTGACAGGTTGAAAAAAATCATACTGGATTGGTCGAACCACATTCAGGGGACTGTGTTTAAGGCACAAGATTATCAGGATACAACTGCTCAGGCGGTCGAAGGTGATTTTATCTATCTGGATCCGCCGTATTTTCACACGGTTGGACGATACTATGGAACGAAGTCGATCGATTTTCAGGAGTTTCTCGATTATCTCGATGGTCTTAACCAGCGAGGCATAAAATATATGCTTTCGTTTGATGGGAAACGCGGAGACACGGATTACACAGTAGAGTTACCGGAAGAATTGTATAAGAGGCATGAATTCGTAGCTTCCGGCAATTCCAGCTTTAAGAAGGTTATGGATAAAAAAGCACAGCAGGTATATGAATCTCTATACATGAATTATTAAGAATCCGTTCCCGGCTGAAAACTGTTGATATGGACAGTGATAATCCGGGAACGGATTTTGTATTATCACAAATAGTGCTGGGAAGACCCACGGTTTTAACCGTGGGATGAAAGGCACTTTTGCTTGACAATGTAATGTAATTTTGAGCGTTACAAGGAAATATGGAAGAAAAATGGTAGGTCTCCCTGCCTGAATAATACATCCTGTCTGGTCATACCGGACAGGATGTATTTTTTTTTGTGCCCGGCAGATGCTGCAGCCAAAAAAAACAGTCCGCATTACGCGGGCTGTCCTGGATTTTCTTTCATCCTGATCAGTATCAGTATGTGAGCTCGATCAGGTATTTAACAGCAGTCTGGCACTCGCGGTACACGACTACCTCGTCATGGGCGAAGCCGCCGCATCCTCCGTGATACCACAGGCTGTCTGCGCCCGGCTGGAGTCTTTCCAGTTCCGCAGCGTTATTTGGATGCCCGCCGTATCCGTCTATGTCGTATGTGCTGCCCGTAAGGACATCACACAACAGCATGAACGATGCTTTGGAACCATCTGCTGCCCTCCAGCGGCTGGATCCGGATACATATCCTGCCGATTTCTCGGCAGAAGGCGCGTGGTAGATGCCGTTACCGAGAGCTTTCCCGCAGATGTCCGCATCAGGGTTCAGCAGAAGGCCGTTATTTATGATCGAGATAAGGTTCTCGGTCCCGGTCCCGTGCCATAGTTCTGACTGACCGTGTTCGTAGCCATCGATCCCGATACCGTGAGACGTGGCATAAGCGTCATATTCTTTGCGTCTTTCGTGCTGGTATATGCGCCATGCAGCCCTGTAGCTTGTTCTCCGGTCAAAACTGTCTCCTGAGTCGGTCCCATGGAGCTTGTCCATGATCTCCTCTTTTTCAGCAGCGTTTACCGGACGGATATCGAACCCGTGAGCCTGCGCGTAGTTCGGCTTGCTGTCGGTAACGACTGCACCGGCTTCCGCCATCTGGATCTGCTGCACGAGCAGGTCGATGGTTTCCGACTCCCTCTTTAAGATCGCCTTGTAGTCGTCTTTTGAACGCGCTACAAAGTCCCAGAGATTATCAGTCCTTCTTGGGAGGATCTCATATAACGCCATCAGGGCGTCATTGAACTCCTTCACATCCGGTTCCTCGCCTGTTGCAGCCATAGCTGCGATCACCTGCCGGGCTTCGTCAATGTTCTTCTTTGGGATTTCTGTCACTCTCTCGGTAGAAAGAGTGAAGAATTCTTCGAAGCACTGACGAGATACCTCCACCAGGCTTTTTATCAGCCTGTCCGTATCGGGATCCGGCATAGGTGCGTAGCTCCCTTCATGCCGTATCTCCCCCAATGTCGGAGGAGCGTCAAAGGTAAGCCTGTAGCCCCTTTCAACGAACTTCTGGTACTCGTCATCAAAAGCGGTTATAACGAACGGCCCGCGTATCACGCGAGACCTGTTCGGGCCTACCTTGCAGCCTTCCTGTCCGCCGAAGACAGAGAACTGTGATCCGTCCCTGCTTGTGACAAAGCGGACGGCCTCGTTTATCCCTTTTTTTGCGTTTAACGCCACCCTGTGCAGATTGGCATAAACATGGTTCGGAGGCATAATTGATGTCTCCGGCAGCTGTATTGTTGTTTTTCTCTTATTGTCTTTCATGTCTACATCTCCTTTCATCAGATGCCTGAACATAAGTTACGTCTTTAATATGAGCCGCGGGGCTTATATCCTGCCCATTCTCTTCCGGAAGTCATATTAGAGTTATGACAGACAGTGTCGCATTTTTACGAAAAGGAGATATTTTTTATGTACGTAAATGCAAAAAAACAGCCGCTTTTTATTTCAGGGAGCAAGAGAAAAAGTCAGAGGATTTCATTAAGGATCTTACGAGTGACAACGGGCTTAAATACTGGTCTACTCCCGGCAAATGGGATAAGTACCAGTCAGGGCTTATTACCCGTCACGAAGCTGAAGAAGCCGCAGTTGCCCGCATGAAGAAGATCCTTGGCAGGCGCCTTGATGCTTCCTGTGACAGGATCATCTGCGCAGAGTCAGAGCCGGAAGTGAAGGAGATCGAGGTCTCTGTCAGCTGGAAAGAAAACCGCGAATACGGAAATCTCGATCCGGTTGTTGAGATCACTTTAAGCTTCGGGGCTGTGAAGGCACCGGAAGTCCTTACCGGAACTGCTGATGGAGCCGGATACGAGAAGATCTCTTCAGCTGCGGCGGAAGCCCTTAACGAGTCAGACGCGGTACTTAAGATGATTCTCGATGCTGACGAGGCCGAAAAAAGGGCCGTGAATGCTGTTAACTACAGCGGTCCTGTCCCGAAATTCCGCAGAGGCGTCGGAATGGAGGCTGTAGAAAAGGCTTTCAGCCGGTTCGGATTCACTTTTGTCTCCGAAGACCTCGATGATGACGGTTTTCTGGAGTATCTTTACTACGTAAAGATATGACTCCGTTTCATGAGTATGAAAAAAATCTGTTTCGGGCTGTTGCTCTCCTTCGGGAGGGCGGCAGTCCTTTTTATATTAGATACAGACGCATTGCAGAAGTACTGTAATGCCAGCATCTTATGAAAGCCTGCTAAGTAAAAGTCAAGTATTTTTTGAAAAAAATCAGAAAAAATTTT
>JBJELA010000004.1:0-3871 GCA_051878915.1 Candidatus Weimeria sp. | reverse complement strand
GAAAAATGGGATATACGTCAGCCGAGACCTTAAAGATCATACAGTCACTTTATGAGAAGAAGTTTGTCTCATACCCGAGGACTGACTGCGAGTACTTGTCAAGCCATGAGAACTTTACGGCCATGCTCAGGTCAGCTTCCTGCGTTGCGGAGCTTGCCCCTTATGTAAGTAAAGTCACATCAGCTGATATCACAAGGGTAAGGGGAACGAAGAAGTGGATAAATGACGCAAAGCTCAAGGAGTCGGGACATTCGGCACTTGTGCCTACTACAAACCGTCCTGACCTTTCGTCTCTCTCTTCTGATGAGAGGGCGATATATACGCTCATCGCAAAGCAGTTCGTTGCGGCCTTTCTTGCTCCCCTGGTACAGGAAAAGACAGAGCTTGTAGCGGATATCGGCGGAAAGGACTTCAAGTCATCGGGAAAGACGCTCGTGGATAAGGGATACACCGAGCTTTTCGGGACAAAATTTTCCGATAATGTCATCCCCGAACATAAAGAAGGGGATGTCCTTGATGTATCAGGCTTTTCCATCGCTGAGAAGACTTCACAGTGTCCGAAGAGATTTTCCGATGCTGACCTTATCTCGGTATGCGAAGCACCCGCAAAGTTTCTTGACGACAAGAGCCTTAAAAGCTTAGGCAAGGACCTTAAGATCGGCACCCCGGCTACAAGGGCAGGCATCATCGAACAGCTTATAAACCGCGACCATTACTTAAAGAGGCAGAAGGAAGGAAAGACTGAAAAGATAGTCCCTACGGAAGCCGGCATGGAGATATACGAAAACCTGAAGGACTTTGAGATAGCAAAGGTCGATATGACAGGACACTGGGAGATGCAACTTGAAGCCATAAGAGAAGGAAAGATGGCTCTGAACGATATGGAACAGGCACAGAAAAAAGATGTCGAACGTATGATAAATGAGATAAGGGATTCGCAGATGAAGGGCGTATCGCAGGATAAGAAGGGCAGGACGGTCATAGGTGTCTGTCCTGAGTGCGGCGGCTCTATCATATCCGCTGAGAAGAACTTTTACTGCTCCAATTATAGGGAAGGCTGTAAGGTAGGCTCTTTCAAAAAGATCTGCGACAGTAAGATAACCGACCGTGAATTTCTTCTTATGTTATCAGGAAACATCATAACAAAAGAGATAAAGAAGGGTACGAGCAAATGGAAGCAGAGGCTCAAGTATGACCCGGCGGAGCACCGCGTCACCTTTGTTGAAAGGGAGAAGACCGAGGTAAGCGAGGCCTGTCCGTGCTGCGGAAAGAACCTTATAGATGACGGCGTATCCCTTTCATGCTCCTGCGGTTTCAAGCTCTATAAGACGCAGTGCAAGAAGAAGCTCATGCAGGGTGAGATAAAGAAGATACTTGAGGGCGGGGAAGTCCTTGTAGACAACCTGGTATCAAAGAAAGGGAAAAAGTTCAGCGCGTACTTAAAGCTTTCTGATGATAAGAAAAAGATAGAGTACCGTTTCCCGGAAAGGTAATCATGTTCACACTAAAAGAAAACAACATCTTAAAGGATTTCTCATGCAAGTATGAGGACAGCTATCATAACAGGCTGCGGCTTGCAAGAAAGGGCAACGGGTTCTATGCAAAGCTTAAGTTTGGTAACTCCGCTGTCTCGATGCCTGTCATAAGGGTAAGCTTCCCGTTAAAGGATGATGAGACAGGGATAAATGTAAATATAAACTTCTCTGACGGACATAACCATTCAGGAGATGAGGACGTAAAGGAAGCACTCAGCGGAACGGAAGAGCTTGTAAACAGATGGATATGCATGATGCTTGATATCCAGGCTTTCGAGCTGGGGCTTAAGACGTGCGGGGAAGATGCCAAAAAAGACCTCATAAAGAGCCTTAAAAAGTATGAGGAGCTTGCTCCTGTCATCAGGGCGGTATCGTAAATGAAAAGAAAATTCTTATCCCTCAGAAATCAGGGGATACGTTTTCTACCAAAACATATATGAAGAGATTTTTACAGAAAAGAGAGGAAAAAATCATGAAACGCATCATTACAGGTTTTCTTGCCCTTGTGACGGCACTTACGGTCTTATCGTGCAGTTTCTGTCCGGCACAGGCAAAGACAAAGAAGATTCCGTTAAAGGACTCTTACGCAACGGGTACTCTAAGCGCAAGCCGTGACTTAGAAGACGGCAAAGCAGTAAAGGTGGTATTCGGGTTCCGTCCGAAGGCAGTCACGGGAGCGTCCATAGAGCTGCAGGACCCGTCAAAGGCTTACGCGCTGTTCGAGGTCAGGGGAAAGAACGATTACAAGAAGATCGCCACTCTGAGATATTACGACGGCGGTCTTAAGGTAAAAGGTCTCTATACCTACAGGGCAGTAGTAAAGATCAGAAAGCCATGGAAACACGGGAAAAAGTACAAATACGTTGTACGAAGAAACAACAGACAGATAAGCAACGTCGTAACCCTTATCTCCATTAAGGGACAGGACGAAGATGACACTGATCCGGAAAAAGACGCAGACGGCGGTCCGATACATAAGTTCCGCAGGGCGTTCGTCACGTCATTATAAGACAATAACACACATAGAAAGAAAAGATTTTTTATGGCAAGAGAAGAAGAAAAAGATGTGCTTTCCCGCTTTGACGGAAGAGGAGTGATACTCAAGGTAAGGCAGGCACTTGAGATCGGAAAGATGGAGTTCTCATTCGTATCATATGGAACAGATAACAAGGCTACGGCTTCCGTGGACTGCTACCTTGACGCTGTAGAATTTGCTCTCCTTATGGAGCGGATAAGAAACGAAAGCCTTCAGAAGGCGATATTCACTGAGAAACAGAGATGGCAGTCATCAGGGGATAAGTACCCTAAGGAAGTCTATGTTTCCCCTATCGGCGGTTCTCAGACCAAAAACGGCGCGGTATCAAGGTTCTTCTCGATCGCCCCAGCCGCAAAGCAGGACGTGGTGTTCCGTGCCATGGCTTTTCCGGCAAGCGTATCCCAGACGGGCGCTTTTATCGCAAAGAGGGGCGAGAAGCCCGTGGCATCCATCATCGTATCTACGACTTTCCACGAGCTTGCGAAGATGGCTTATAAGTGGCAGTGGCTCGAAAAGGACTATATGTCCCAGAAGTACTGCCTTAAGAACATGGCAAACGAGTACAGGAACAGCCACAGGGCAGAAAACACGAACGGAGCCCCGGAACAGGGCGTCCCTGACAACAGGGTGACGACAGTCGAAGAAAACACCGGCTTTGCTTCCGCTGATGAAGACACGCTCCCATTCAACTGATAAAGAAAGGCCAAAATATGTACGATTTTCAGAACGGCCCGATAGGGTATCAGACAAAAAAGACATATCTGACAAAGGAAGATGTAAAAAGAGTCCGCAGGATGACTCCTGAGAAATGCCTTGAGGTGACGAAGAGGGACTGTATCTACTGCGAATATTCTTCAGGCGGATGCTCAAGCGCCGCCATGGGAGTCACCTGTAACTACATCCTCGATGAAGGACACAGAAGACCGTGCTTTCCGGGTGACTGCAGGGAAGCCGGAGTGTTCAAAAAGAGACAGTACGATTTAAAGCTAGAAGATAACAGTAAACATTTTTCCTGAAAGGAGACATATGAGTTCAGTTAAACCGAAGATTATGGCTGCCGCAGTAGGACTTATCGCAGCGTCGATACCTGCTACGGTATATGCCGCCCCTACAGCCGGCTTTGTCAGATATAACAGCACCGTGATGGAGCAGTTAAAGGCAGAGGATAAAGTGCAGGCAGAAGAGACTTGCGATACGGCAGAAAAGAAACAGCAGGGGATATTTTCAGAAGAAGGCGTTACCCTTACAAAGATGAGGGGCGTATTCTACGGTCCGTCGGGCAGGGAGACATATTATAACC
>JBJELA010000003.1:0-3880 GCA_051878915.1 Candidatus Weimeria sp. | reverse complement strand
TATGCACTTATTTTCGGGAGGATTCAGAAAAGTGAGCGAAGTAAGGACGGAAAAGACAAAGGATACTTTACAGGCGAAGCAGTCGGGCGGCATTCCACCAATGCACAGGATTTCTGTACAGCTTCCGGCCATTATGGCTATCATGCTTGTGATATTCCTGATCGTTGGCATTTCAAGCGCTTTTAATATCCGCAGGACAGGATCATATGCCAACTCGGTCTCTAAAGACGTGCAGAAGGTTGTAAGTCTTGAGGGACAGATCAAGGAAGAATACCAGACACTCCAGAAGGACGCTACTGTAAATGCCATCACTCTGAGCACTGAAGGAAAGCAGGACAGGCTGGATGAGATCAGCAGCATTTCCAAATCGATAACGGGTGATATTTCTGATCTGCAGAACGCTCTGACCAGATACGGAAAGACTGATTCGGTAAGTGAGCTGGAACAGATCGTAAAGGGTTATGTGGATGTGGTGAACACCTCTCTGAAAATGAGGGAGAAGAGCAATACAGCTGGCGCGTATCAGGTGCTTACTGATTACGTATCTGAAAACCAGAGTAAATATGATGACGCGATCAAGGGCGTGGACGAGCTGGTAAACGGTGCCACTGAGAACGGAGAAAAATACGTGACCGCGAAGGCATCAGCTTCAGTACGTATCGCGGTGATCGGGATCATATTTTTCGTAGCGTTCTTTGCATTTGCCCTGTTCGTGATCACACAGAATATCCTGAAGAACCTTTCGGGCGCTTCGAAGGATGTCAATGCTGTTATTAGAAAAATAAACGCTGGTGAGGGTGACCTGACTACAAGGATCTCTGTCAGATACAATAACGAGGTTGCAGAGCTGGTCAATGGTTTCAATAATTTCATTGCTTCACTGCAGAGGATAATGCAGAAGCTTCAGAACGGATCTAACGCTCTTTCCAGATCAAGCGTCGCTATTTCTAACGGGATCAATAAGGCAAACGATAATATCTCCGATACTTCTGCAGCGATGGAAGAGCTGTCCGCGAGCATGATCACGGTATCAGAAACTGCTGAGAACATCAACTCTGACCTGAAGAATGTCAGAACGTCAGTAAGTGATATGAAGGACAAGGTAGATGAGGGAACTGCAATAGCATCAGAGATGGTGAGCCAGTCCCAGAAGATCAACGAGAACGCCGTTTCGATGAAGGATACCACAGGAGAGCGCATGAAGCAGATGACAGTTGTGCTGAACAAGTCTGTCGAGGATTCTGCAAAAGTAGCAAGTATCAATGATCTGACAAATGAAATTCTCGATATCGCCTCGCAGACTAATCTTCTTGCGCTCAACGCGTCAATAGAGGCGGCAAGGGCTGGAGAAGCAGGAAAAGGCTTTGCAGTCGTAGCCGGTGAGATATCTTCTCTTGCAGAGAGCAGCAGAAAGACAGCCAGCAACATCCAGGAGATCAGCAGCGAAGTGACAGAGGCTGTGCAGACACTCGCGAATAACGCGCAGGATGTGGTAGGTTTTATCCAGAATACGGTTATGGCTGACTATGATTCATTTGTCGAGTCTGGAGAAAAATATCAGGACAGCGCGGACAGATTCAACGAGCTGCTGGCAGATTTCAGGAACCGCTCCAATGATCTGAATGTGATCATGGATCAGATAACAGATTCGATCCAGTCCATTACAAACAGTGTCACGGAAAGCTCAAAGGCCATAGAGTCGTCGGCACAGAATTCTGCTCAGATAGTAAACGAGATAGCTGATATTACAGATTCTGTAGGCAGTAATAAACAGGTTACAGAAGAGCTGAACAATGAAGTCAACAAATTCTCCAGATTATGATGAGGTTCTGATAGGAAAGGAAAATGTTATGCCAAAAGTCGGCCTGATTTTTAAAAGGATTATCACCGGTGTTACAGCATGTGCGCTGATGATATCCGCCACAGCCTGCGGAGCAGGAAAAAACGCGGATTCAGGGGAAACAGTGGTCAGCGCTTCTGGTGAGGCAGAAGCGGCCACATCGGATTACCAGGCAAAGGATCTGGGAGGCAGGACAATAAAGATCGGAGTCTGGTGGGATGAGATGCCATCCTGGACAGATGGAGACAAAGCGGAAAAACTCAAGGAAGTAGAGAAAAAGTGGAACTGCAAGATCGAATGGGATAATCTCGGATGGGACGGAATAATTGACTCGATCAACAAATCCATTCCGTCAGGAAAACCGGACTGTGATATCTATCTTTCAGATCCTCAGTTCGGTATTCCGGCAGCGTCGAAAGGTCTTGCCATGAAGATATCGGATTACGCTCCGGAAAATGCGGACGTACTGAATAAACACAAGGTGTTTACACCGCTGACAGTAAAGGGAAACTCTGATTATCTGTTCTATTTGAGCAGTACGATACCGCAGGCTGCCACTTATATGATATATAACGCAACAATGGTAAAAAATGCCGGTCTTGAGTATCCTGAGGAGCTGGCTCAGAAGGGTGAGTGGACCTGGAGCAAGTTCGAGGAATACGCAAAAAAGCTTACCAACGGAAAAGTATACGGATACGGCAGCTCATTCCCGTGGACTGCAGCGGGATTCCTGGCCAGCAATAACGCGGAGCTGACGACTTCCGAGAAGGAAGGGCTGTCATCGGATGCTTCAAAGGAGACCTTTGAATTTTTAAAGGAGCTGTACGATAAAGGATATATGTATCCCGGCGACGCGACATCTGATGAGGATAAATACAGGCAGCTTATTTTCAACGGAGATGTTTGCTTTGCTTTTTCACAGCCGTGGCTGATCCAGAACTATGTAGGCAAAACTGATTTTGACATCAGAGTTACTATCGCCCCGACAGGACCTGACGGTGACCAGAGCATGACGCCGGCGGCGACCAACAACAGCTATTTCATACCAGAGGGTTGTGAGGATCCTCAGAGTGTATATGAACTGTTTGAAGAGCTGAACAGCTGGTTTGACGGAGATATTTCCGTGCGTGATGATCCTTCCACGTTCAACGGTGATTTCGTGGACGAGAATCAGATAGCCCTTGCCAACAAAACAGGAGTGCTCGCAAACAGCGACTACTGGCTTAGCCTTGATGGCAAGGGAGCGGTAAAACAGGTGTATCTGGATTCTGTGATAGGAAAAAGTTCCGTGAGTAAATCTGTTAAGAAAAATAAAAGCATTCTTCAGAAGGAACTTGATGACCTGAATCTCAAATAGTGATATCCTGTTACAGGCTCTTCCTGAAGATCTCCGCGATCTCGTCCTTTGTCAGCACCCTGTAGCCGGTGTTAAGGATGATCGTGCCGTTTACGAGATCAGGTATCATATCCTCTGTTGCTCCAAGGTCGGTGAGGTTCATGACAAGGCCGAGCTCCTTCATCCATGCTTCCATGGCGTCAAGGCCTGCTTCTGCAATCTCATTCTCTGTTTTTCCTTCTGGAGAGATATTCCATACGTTTTCCGCGAAGCGGACAAACTTCTTTAAGCCGTAAGGCATTATGAATCTGTAGTAAGGCAGTGACACGGCGGCAAGCGTCATTCCGTGAGTCGCGTTTGTCACACCGCCGACTGCCTGGCCGAGCATGTGAACCATCCAGTCAGTAGCCTTGCCCTTTGCGATCAGGGTATTCAGAGCCCATGTCGCCGTCCACATGATATTCGAGCGGGCCTCATAATCCTCGGGATTTTTATTTGCGATGCGGCTGGAATGGATGACGGAACGCATCAGGCCTTCAGCTATATAGTCGCTGGTATTGTCATCTTCACCGGAAAAATACTGCTCACAGATATGATTGAAGATATCATAGATTCCCGATACCATCTGATAGTGCGGCAGAGTCATGGTATAGCGCGGGTTAAGCACGGCAAAGCGCGGCATGATCTTTTCATCCTGAAAGACA
>JBJELA010000002.1:0-3897 GCA_051878915.1 Candidatus Weimeria sp. | reverse complement strand
AGTCTTTGTAGCTGAAGATGACATTTTTTTCATCATATGAGACTATGCGGCTAGGAGTGAAACAGGAGGCCAAGAAGCAGCTTCTTGTTGCGGTATATCAGCTTGTTGAGTTCATGCGGTACGGTAAACACCACGTGGTAGTAGGCTATGTCTTCTATGAGCTCCGTGTTACGCTCCATCTCCCATTCCTTCGCAAGCTGAGTCTGACATCAGGGGCAGTGTCTGTTGTTACATGATGCGGTATGTATAAGGGGATGACCACACTTTTCGCATACTTCGATGGTATAGCCGAGTTCTCCGGTCTTGCATTTCATGATACAGTTGGCGACCTTCTGTGCCTCCGGAGATACGTACCCGGCACTGTCAAGATAATCGGGATAGAATGTCTGAAAGATGTCCCGTATAGGATATTTGTCTTCAGTCATCATAAGGGCTTTTTACGGTCAGACCGTTTCCAATACTCAGGTTTACATAGATCAGTGTGGAAGAAAGTGATCTGTGTCCCATAGCAACTTTTATGGCCAGAAGATCCGTGCCGGCATTATACAGATGAAGGCCGAAGGCATGTCGAATACTGCCTTTGCGATAAACACGGTCATGTCGCTCATGTGGATATCCCCACAGCGAAGTTGGCAGAGCTCACTTATACGCATACCTGAGGAATACATCAGTGCGATCCAAGCTTTATGCTTTGGATTTTTGATAGAGTTTATGATACTGAATACTTCTTCGCGGGTTGGTACGTTGGGCTGCTTTTCGGTGAATCGCAGAGTCGGGATCCCACGATGATCCCAGACACGGTGAAGTACATACTCATAAAAATCATGCATCTGGCTGATATGACCATTTATGGTACGGTTATTCAGTTTCTTGTCTTTTTTCAGATAATTGATATAAAGCCGCATCTCGTCCCAGGTGATAGAAGAAAGTTCACGGTCAGGAAGATTCTCTTCGACCCAGTTGATATAGCAGGTCAGATAATGAGTGTAGTTTCTTACCGTACTGTCAGACATGTCACGAAAAGAAAGGATGTCGGTGTGTTTGTTAAGAAGAGCGATGTTAGCTTTGTTCATATAAGTCCTCCTGTAGGAACTGTTGTTAAAAAGAAACAGAAATCTTGCTGGAGGAGCCCGTAAACTATTGAAATGTTTTTGAAAATAATGTACACTCATATCGTGGTTAAACCTTACGGTATGATCCCGAGTTTGACACTTAATAGAGCAAAAAACGGTCTCAAGTCCTTGATTTATAAGGGTTTGTGGCCGTTTCTGTTTTTTACGTCAAATGCGTATATTTTTCATCTGGCTGTATTTTACAGACCCTTGGTCCTGCGGATGATACCTGCCATTGACTTTGGGGTTGTGAATTCATAGTCCGTTCTTATCCCTGCATTCTCATGAAGGTCGTCAGTAAGGGCTGTGCGAGTGTAATTCGGTATATAGCCTTTTTCATCGATCTTTCTCATTTCCATTTTTCTCAAAGTTGTGATTATCTCTTCGCAGCTGTATTTCTCTCTCAGCTGTTTCTCAAGGATCCGATAAATGAGCAGCGCAATAAAGCAGGTCAGGAAATGCGCTTCGATTCGCTCAGCACGCTTGAGATAGACAGGACGTGATCTGATTTACTTTGCAGCAACTGCATTTTTTGAAACAGCTTTTTCTTCATGACGCTCATCTGATCTTTTATCAAGCCATGCGAAAAATCCTGCAAGGATAGTTCCTGAGATTGAATGCCATACACAGGAAACTGCGCAGATTATTGCTGCATTTGGCAGTGCAGCGAACTGAGCTGTCGTAGTGGCAAGATTCGTTGCCATGCCGGCGTTCTGCATGCCGACCTCTATAGATATGGTCCTTCTCTTTGCCTTGTTCATCTTTGTAAAGATTCCAACTATATATCCGAGCAGATAGCCAAAACCGTTGTGAAGGAATACAGCTGCAAAGATCACAAGTCCTGAGGTAAAGAAGCTTGCTCCCTGTGAATTGACCACGCCGCCGACTACAAACGCAAGTCCTAAGACTGCTACAGCAGGCATCAGCTTCTGGAACTCACGGAACCTGTTATTTTTTCCAAAAACTGCATTGAGAGTAAAGCCCACAGCTATAGGAAGGATGACAGTCTCTATGATCGATACAAACATCGGGAATGCTTTTATATGAATTGTAGCGCCGCTGGCTAAAAGTGAAACGAGCAGAGGAGTCATGACCGGAGCCAGTATCGTTGATGCAGTGGTCATGCCTACTGAAAACGCTACATCACCGTGACAGAGATAAGACATGACATTCGACGAAACACCTCCCGGGCAGCAGCCTACGAGGATAAGGCCAAGAGCCAGGTCAGACGGCAGCCTCAGAATATGTACAAGGGCAAAAGCCAGAAACGGCATAACGCAGTACTGAGCAGCTGCGCCTATAAAGATATCAAGCGGTCTCTGAGCGAGGATCCTGAAATCATTGGTAGTCATCGTCATGCCCATACTCATCATGATAACACCGATGATAAAAGTCTGTGAAGTAAATCGATTTGTCGCAAAATCAGTAAACCACGCGTGGTTTACCCAGCCCATCCAGGCCGGATATAAGAATGTGACCACAGCAAATGCTATAACAACAAACGCTGTGTGATCTGACATCATTTTTGCCAGTTTCTGAAGCTTTTTCATGGTAATACCTCCTGAAATATCGTGCGGTTCACAGTGGTAGGGGCAAAAAAAGTCCCTGCCCGGCATCCTGTGCTGCCTGAGAGGGACGAAAAAATCTATTTCCGCGTTACCACCCTGATTCCGCCTGCAAAATGCAAACGACACTTCACGCACCAACATGCGCTTCCCTTTAACGGAGGATTCCGTCAGCGCTTACTGTAACTGATTCAGCACTGCTTCTCTGAGAGGATACCACAACAGACGCATCCTGTGCCTCGCACCACCCGGCATTTCTCTGAAAGGTGTATGACTGTGTGACTTGTTCTCATCTACGAATTTAGGTAGGACTGTGTACCTGCTTTATTTTGTTGACTCTGTTAGTATATCATAAGTTGAATTTTTGTCAAGCATGTATTGAAATAAATTCAATATCATATAAAAGCGTCTGTGCTACAGCGGCAAGCTGGTCTATGACAAAAAAAAAGAACCGCCGGCCAAAAGTGCCAGCAGTCCTGTTCTGGAATTTCTGATCAGAAAAAATCAGTATCAGTATGCAATTCCCTGTGCGAGCATAGCGTCAGCAACCTTCTCGAAGCCAGCGATGTTTGCGCCGACCTGAAGATCTCCGTCAAAGCCGTACTTTGCGGCAGCATCGATAGAGTTGTGAACGATGTTCTTCATGATGTTCTGAAGCTTTGCGTCTACCTCATCAAAGGTCCATGAAAGTCTCTCTGAGTTCTGGCTCATCTCAAGAGCTGAGGTAGCTACACCGCCTGCGTTGGCAGCCTTTGCTGGTCCGAAGAGGATTCCCGCTTTCTTGTAAACTGCGATAGCCTCCGGTGTAGAAGGCATGTTAGATCCCTCGCATACAGCGATGGCGCCGTTAGCGATGATCTTCTTTGCGCTCTCTTCGTTGATCTCGTTCTGGGTAGCGCATGGAAGATAGATATCTGCCTTTGTGCCCCAGACACCTGAGCAGCCCTCATGATACTCTGATCCGTCGTTGGCACGTGCAGGATACTCCTTGATACGTCCTCTCTCGACTTCCTTTATCTGCTTTACTACGTCAAGTTTGATGCCGTTTGGAGCTACGACATAGCCGTTTGAATCAGACATAGTGATGACCTTGCCGCCGAGCTCCGTAGCCTTCTGGCAGGCATAGATGGCAACATTTCCTGATCCGGAGATAACTACTGTCTTACCCTTGAAGGAATCATTCTTTAAGGTCTTTAATGCTTCCTCTGTATAGTAGCAGA
>JBJELA010000001.1:2612-3913 GCA_051878915.1 Candidatus Weimeria sp. | reverse complement strand
CGTCGGATTTCTGGTAGTAAACGACGGCACCTATTTTACCCCGCTTCAGGTAGTGTATTCAGCTGATACAGCCGACTTCGAGAAGATCGGGTCACTGAATGTCGGGACAGCGGTCATAGCAGAGGGACAGCTTGTGGCTACTCCGGATGCCAAGCAGCCATTCGAGCTTCAGGCGAGCTCTGTGACAGTCGAGGGAGAGAGCACCCCTGACTATCCGCTCCAGAAGAAGAGGCACACGATGGAGTATCTGCGTACGATACCGCATCTGAGAGCCAGAACAAATACATTTGAGGCAGTATTCAAGGTCAGAAGCCTTGCGGCCTATGCCATCCACAGGTTCTTCCAGGAGAGGAACTTCGTATATGTGCACACTCCGCTGATCACCGGCTCTGATGCCGAGGGAGCAGGAGAAATGTTCCAGGTAACGACACTTGATCTGAATGATTTGCCAAAGACTGAGGATGGAAAGGCTGATTACTCAAAGGATTTCTTCGGAAAAGAGACGAACCTGACTGTATCAGGACAGCTGAACGGAGAGACCTTCGCCCAGGCTTTCAAGAACATCTATACCTTCGGACCTACCTTCCGCGCTGAGAATTCCAACACCACAAGACATGCAGCCGAGTTCTGGATGATCGAGCCTGAGATCGCCTTCGCTGATCTCGAGGACGACATGGAGCTCGCTGAGGCCATGCTCAAGTACATCATCAACTATGTCCTTGAGAACGCTCCGGCAGAGATGGAGTTCTTCAATAACTTCGTGGATAAGGGCCTTATTGAAAGACTCCACAACGTCGCAGACAACGATTTTGCCCGCGTCACTTACACAGACGCAGTGGATATCCTGATGAAGCACAACGATCAGTTCGACTACAAGGTTTCATGGGGCGTTGACCTGCAGACTGAGCACGAGAGATTCCTTACTGAGCAGATCTACAAGAGACCTGTATTCGTAACCGACTATCCGAAGGAGATCAAGGCCTTCTACATGAAGCTTAACCCAGACAAAAAGACAGTTGCCGCGGTTGACTGCCTTGTTCCAGGAATCGGTGAGATCATCGGCGGTTCACAGCGTGAGGACAACTACGACCTGTTAAAGCAGAGAATGGACGAGCTTGGAATGGACGAGAGCCAGTATGACTTCTACCTCGACCTTAGAAAGTATGGTTCTACCCGCCACGCTGGATTCGGACTCGGATTCGAGAGATGCGTCATGTATCTTACCGGAATGGGCAACATCCGCGACGTGATCCCGTTCCCGAGAACAGTCGGAAACTGCGAGCTATGACCGAGGCCGAAAG
>JBJELA010000001.1:0-2512 GCA_051878915.1 Candidatus Weimeria sp. | reverse complement strand
AGCCGAAAGGCGCAGTTCGAGTCCTGTGCGAGGTCGTTCTCTGAGATTAGCGAACACGAGCCAAGGGCGAAGTGAGAGCTTAGCGAAGAGAACTTCCTTAGAAAAATATCAGAGGAAAGAAAAGATGAGTAAAATAAAAATACCAGAAGGGTACAGGTCAGTTCTTGACCTCAAGGAGACGCAGATCGCGATAAAGCAGGTCAAGGATTTTTTCCAGGCACAGCTCTCAGCAGAGCTGAACCTTCACAGAGTTACGGCGCCGCTTTTCGTAACGCCTGAGTCAGGTCTGAACGATAACTTAAACGGCGTGGAGCGCCCGGTCTCATTCGGCATAAAGGAGCAGGATGAGAGAAAGGCCGAGATCGTTCATTCCCTTGCGAAGTGGAAGAGAATGGCCTTAGGCAGATATGGATTCAATGTCGGAGAAGGACTCTACACTGACATGAACGCGATCAGGCGTGACGAGGAGACGGACAATATCCACTCGATCTACGTCGACCAGTGGGACTGGGAGCGTGTCATCACCCATGAGCAGCGCACAGAGAAGACGCTCAGGGAAACAGTGAAGAGTGTCTATGAGGCACTCCGTGTCACAGAAAAGCACATGAGCAATCTCTACGATTACATCACCTGCTTCCTGCCTGAAGAGATCACATTTGTGACCAGCCAGGAGCTTCTCGATGAGTGGCCGGAGCTTTCACCAAAGGCCAGGGAGTATAACGCTGTGAAGAGATACGGCGCTGTCTTTGTTGAAAAAATAGGAGGCCCGTTAACCGATGGCAAGCCGCATGACGGAAGAGCGCCGGACTATGACGACTGGGAGTTAAACGGAGACATAATAGTTTACTATCCGGTTGATGATATAGCCCTGGAGCTTTCATCGATGGGAATAAGAGTCGATGAGGTCTCGCTTCCGGAGCAGCTTAAGGCAGCAGGCTGTGAGGAGAGACTGTCACTTCCGTTCCACAAGGCAATAATGGAGAAGCGTCTGCCATATTCGATCGGCGGAGGAATAGGACAGTCAAGGATCTGCATGTTCTTCCTCAGGAAATGCCATATCGGAGAGGTGCAGGTATCCATCTGGCCGGATAAAGATGTAGAGTATGCTAAAAAGCATGGGGTGACATTATTATGAGCAGAAATCTGCACACTGAAGAGATGGACCGTCTTTTTGACGGAATCCTGACTCTTCAGACAAGGGAAGAGGCATACAGGTTTTTTGAAGATCTCTGTACAGCGGGAGAACTCGAGGCAATGCAGCAGAGGTTTGAGGTAGCGTCGATGCTCAGGGAAAAAAATACTTACTCTGAGATAGCTGAAAAGACAGGAGCATCCACCGCTACGATAAGCCGTGTCAATCGTTCGCTGATGTACGGGGACGATGGCTATGAGCTGGTACTTAAGAGACTTGAAGAGAAATGAACATGGAAGATTTAAGAAAAATACTGAATAAAGAGCAGCTCGAAGGGGTCCTCACAACTGAGGGCCCTGTTCTTATTCTTGCCGGGGCAGGCTCCGGAAAGACCAGGGTATTGACGCACAGGGTGGCTTACCTGATCGCGGAAAAGCATGTCAGGCCATGGAATATTATGGCGATTACCTTTACAAACAAGGCGGCCGCTGAGATGAGGGAGAGAGTCGACAGGCTGGCGGAGGAAGGCTCGGAAGGAGTCTGGATATCTACTTTTCACTCAGCCTGTGTGAGGATCCTCAGGCGGTTTGCGGACAGGATAGGCTATAAGACCGGCTTTTCCATCTATGATACGGATGATTCAAAGAGCCTGATGAAACAGATCATCAGGGCCAGAAACTTAGATCCCAAGAAGTATAAGGAAAAGTTCTTTTTGAGCAGGATATCCGATTTCAAAAACCAGCTTATCGACTGTGATGAAGCAGAAAAATACTTAAGGGGCGCGGACGGAAGACTCCTTTCAGGTATATACCGCGAGTATCAGGCAAGGCTTAAGTCAGGCAATGCCATGGATTTTGATGACCTGATAATGAATGCTGTTCTTCTCTTAAAGACTGATAAGGAGGTCAGGGATTACTACAACGACAGGCTGCACTATATCATGGTCGACGAGTACCAGGATACGAATACCGCGCAGTTTGAGCTGATAAAGCTCCTGTCGCTTCAGAGAAAAAATCTCTGTGTCGTAGGCGATGACGACCAGTCGATCTATAAATTCCGTGGCGCGGATATCACAAACATCTTAAGCTTCGAGGAGCATTTCCCGGGAGCAAAGGTCATAAAGCTCGAGCAGAACTACCGGTCATACACCACGATCCTCAATGCAGCGAATGCGGTTATAGGAAATAATCACGGCAGGAAAAAGAAATCGCTCTGGTCAGAGCGCGGAGAGGGCGAAAAGATCCGTTTCAGGCGCTTTGACAGCGGCTACGAGGAGGCTGACTTTATCGCGGATGATATCAGGAAACGGGAGAAGAGCCTTTCGGCAGACTTCAGGGATTTCGCGGTGCTCTACAGGACGAATGCCCAGTCAAGAACCCT